>NZ_QHHV01000139.1:0-59978 GCF_003947245.1 Actinoplanes sp. ATCC 53533
ATCAGGTCCCGGTGCCAGCGTAGGACCGTCTCCGGGCATACCAGCAGCCGCAGACGGTCCAGTACGGTTCGTGGTAGCGGGTACAGCAGGGCTGCCAGCCAGGCCCGATCGGCTGGGGTGAACCGGGGCCGGGCGCCGTACAGCTGTCGCTCGAGGACCATGATCTGGTGCCGGAGCGCGAGGATCTCGGCGTCCTTGTCGCCGTCGCTCATCGGTAGCAGCCGTAGCAGCGCGAGGGCGTTGGTCACGCCGAGGTAGGCCAGTCGAAACAGCACACTCGTCATCGTCGCGCAGTGCTCGACGTAGAGCACCGTCGCGATTCAGCCGAGAGGATCCGTGTCGGCACCTGCCTCCTGGCCTCGGTGATCAAGATGACTGTGACCAGCGTGGATGAGGTTTTCGGCACCCACAGGGTCAGGAAAGGTCCGCGCGTTAGGAATTCCTTCTGTCGCGGACCGGGTCGTTCAGGCAGCGCTGAAACTGGTGCTGGAACCCATCTTCGAGGCCGATTTCCTACCGGTCTCCTACGGGTTTCGGCCCAAACGGCGGGCCCAGGACGCGATCGCCGAGATTCAACGCTTCGGCACCAAGGGTTATCTCTGGGTGCTCGACGCTGACATCGAAGGTGCCTTCGACAACGTCTCGCACAACGCCGTCATGGACGCGGTGCGGGTCCGAGTGAAGGACAAGCGGGTCCTGGCGCTGGTCAAGGCGTTCCTCAAAGCGGGCATCCTCGGCGAGGACGGCCAGCAGCGAGACACCCACACCGGCACCCCGCAGGGCGGCATCCTCTCACCGTTGATCTTTAACATCGCGTTGTCGATGCTCGATGAGCATCTGCACCGCGATTGGCAACCCGGCGGTCGGATGGATAGCCCCTATCAGCGCAAGAAACGTCGCCGGCACGGCCAGCCCAACTGGCGGATCATCCGCTACGCGGACGATTTCGCGATCGTGGTACATGGCAACGCCAACGACGCCCGCACCCTGCAGGACGAGGTGACCCGGGTGCTCGCTCGACTCGGGTTGAGGCTGTCACCGGCCAAGACCCGGATCGTGCACATGCGGGACGGGTTCGACTTTCTGGGCTTCCGCATCCAGTGGAAACGCCAGCCCGGAAGCGACAAGTGGTACGTCTACACGTTCATCGCCGCCCGGCCCATCCGGTCGGTGAAAGACAAGATTCGTGCCCTGACCCGCAGGACATCACAGGTCAACCTCCAGGACGTGCTGATCCGGCTCAACCAGATCGTGCACGGCTGGGCCAACTACTTCCGGCACGCCGTCGCGAAGCACACGTTCCGCATGCTCGGGATATTCCTCTGGCATCGCGTGATCATGTGGCTCAAGACGCTGCACCGCTGGTCGTGGAAGGACGTCCGCGCGAAGTTCCGAGGCCCTCACGGGTCCTGGCTACCGATAACCGCGGACGGGACCGAACTGATCAATCTGGCGCGGACACCCGCAATCACGCGATACCGCTACCGGGGCGACACGATCCCCAGCCCATGGACAACAGCCTGAGAACAGCCCGAAGGAAGGAACCATGGAGAGCCCGATACTCGGAAACGGGTACGTCGGGTTCGGCGAGCGGCCTGGAGAAACGGGCTGGCGGCAACGCCGGAACCGCGCTCCAGGCCGACTCAACCGGCGCGGCAGCTCCTGGCGGGGGAGTGTCGCAAGGTAGGCAGCCATCCGAGGGCCACCTCCGGGCCGTTGTCCTCCACGCCGTTGGGGCCGTCGGTGTGATTGCAGGACGACGAGTTCATCACTCGCGCCGGGGATCTGTCTGAGCACGTTGCAGGCTTTCACCGTGTCCACGACAGCGTCGAGGATCGGGCGGGCGGGTTTCGGGTTGCGGCGTCAAGTAGATGCGCGGCTGTTTCTCAGCCGGCGAAGACAGCCGGGATGTCGCGGTGCACGCCGTCGTAGAGCAGGTAGCCGTCGGCGATGTGCGCGGCAGGCAGGTCCACCACGATCACCAGGCCGGTGGCGCCGGCCTGGGCGGCTCGCTGGAGAATCCTTCGTTGGAGATCGTGATGCCGGCCGTGTCGACCTATCGCAGCTGACCGGTCAACAGCAAGCAGGGGCAGTATGACGGGGCGTGTCGGGCCGCAGGCTCGCGTCACATTGCAGTTCCGAACGTACGACTACGCCAGACAGGCACAGCGAAGAGGGGTATTCACAGGGATCCCTTCCGGGACGTCGGTCGGCCTACCCTCGTCTGATGGACGACAAGGAGGCTGCTCGGGCGGCGGTCCGCGAGTTCCTCACCACCCGCCGCGCCCGAGTCACCCCCAGCGACGCCGGCCTTCCTTCCCAAGGCCCCCGCCGTCGGGTGAAGGGCCTACGCAGGGAAGAGGTCGCGTTGCTCGCCGGGGTGAGCCCGGAATACTACGTGCGGCTCGAACGCGGCCAGGCAACCGGGCCCTCCGCCAGGGTGGTCGATGCCGTCGCTGACGTTCTGCGTCTGGACGAGGACGAACGCGCTCACCTCGACCGGCTGCTCGCCGCCCTGACCCCCGCGGCCCGCAGACGGAACCGGGGCGCGGCGAAGAACCTGGTCACCCCCGGAATCAGGGTGCTGCTGGACTCGATGGACCACCTACCCGCAATGGTCTTCAACGGCCGGTTCGACATCCTCGCGGTCAACACACTGGGGTACGCACTCCTCGCACCGATGTACGACCTGCCCGGACCGCCGAACAGCGCCCGCTTCCTGTTCCTCGAGGAGCCCAGAGCCCGGGACCTGTTCCCCGAGTGGGACCGGATGGCAGCAGACGTCGTGGCGATGTTGCGGATCGAGGCCGGCCGCCACCCCGACGACCCCGACCTGATCGAACTGATCGGACAACTCGCCACCCGCAGCATACAATTTCGGACACGCTGGGCCACCAACGACGTACGAGCCCAGCGAGCCGGCGCGAAGACTTTCCGGCATCCGCTCATCGGCGAGGTCACGCTGCCGTACGAGACGCTCCGCATCGACGCCGCCGCCGGCCAGGTACTCACCGTCTACACCCCCCGACCCGGCAGCCCCGAAGCCGACGCGATCCGCCTGCTGGCCAGCTGGAACGCCGACAACCAACGGCATGACCACTGGACCGCGGGAGCAAGTGGCCGCGACCCCGATGCTTGAATCCGTGTGTCGGTGGGCGATCACTGGTCAACGGGTCGAGTCGGACGGCGTGGCGGTAGGAGATGAGAGCGCAGTCCCCAGGCGCAGGAACCTGAGGAAGTGATGGTGTGGTGAACGCCCGGCAACCTGATCTGTGGTGCACCCTGTTCGGCGGTGTGCGGGTGTGGCGTGGTGGCGTCGAGTTGACGCTCGGGCCGCCGAAGCAACGAGCGACGTTGGGGATGCTTCTGGCGGCCGGCGGGCTACCGGTGACGGTAGGACAGCTCGTTGAGGCGTTGTGGCAGGACGAGCCGTCCGGGAGTGCGTTGAATCAGATCCACCGGTATGTGGGCGCGCTTCGCCGGACCTTCGAGCCGGTGACCGCGCGCCGGGCGGCCGGTCGGTGGTTGTTGCCAGTGGGGGCAGCGGGGTATCGGTTGGCGGCGCCCAGTGACCTGCTGCGGTTCCGGTCGTTGGTCGCGGACGCGCACCAGGCCACCCCGGTCGAGGCCACCCGGCTGCTGATCGAGGCACTGCGAGTCGCCGCGGCGCCGGCGGGCGACGAGCCGATGCGCCAGCTGCCGTTGATGGTGGCGATAGAGGACGAACGGGTTCGCGCGGCGCTTCTGGCCGTCCAGCACGGCATTGGTTCGGGTATGGCCGCCGATGTTCTTGTCGGTTTGCGTGGTGTGGCTGCCGAGCATCCGCTGGACGAACAGGTGCAGGCCGCGTTGGTGCGTTGCCTGCACGCCGCCGGACGTCCTGCGGAGTCCTTGGTGGTGTATGCCCGGATCCGTGATCGTCTTCGCGATGAACTTGGCGCCGACCCGGGCCCGGAACTCGCCGCGGCCCACCACGCCGCGCTGGCCTCGGCGCCCGAAGGCACGGCCACCCCCGCGGGCGTGGGTGTGGTGGTGTCGCCGGCACAGTTGCCCGCCCCGCCGGCGTCGTTCGCCGGTCGCCGCGCGGCGTTGGCCGCGGTCTCCGCCGGGGGAGGCCCGGTCACAGTGATCAGTGGAATGGCCGGGGTCGGCAAGACCACCCTGGCATTGCACTGGGCGCATACGCACGCCGCGGATTTCCCGGACGGTCAGCTCTACGTCAACCTGCGAGGCTTCGACGCCACCGGCCGTGTCACCGAGCCGGCCGACGCACTGCGCGACCTGCTGCGCTCGCTGGGTGTTGCCCCGGCCGCGCTGCCCGACGAAATCGAGTCGTCGGGGGCTCTGCTGCGAACGCTGCTGGCCACCCGCCAGCTGGTCCTCGTGCTCGACAACGCGCGCGACGCGCGGCAGGTGGAGCCCCTGCTGCCCGGCCGCACCGACAGCGTCGTCATCGTCACCAGCCGCAACCGCTTGGCCACCCTCGTCGCCCGTGCCAGCGCCAGCCTCGTCTATCTGGAGCCGTTCACTGACGACGAGGCGGCCCAGTTTCTGACCCAGCGCCTCGGACCGGCCCGCACCCGGGACGCCCCGGCGGCGGTGCGGCGGCTGCACGAGGCCAGTGGCGGGCTGCCGCTGGCCCTGGCCATCGTCGCGGCCCGCGGCGTGCTCAACCCGATGTTTCCCCTGGAGCTGCTGGCCAACGAGATGACCAACTCGGTGGCGCCGCTCGACCTGCTCGTCGACGACGACCGGGGGGTCGATCTGCGCGAGGTGCTCACCTGGTCATACCGCGCGCTCGCCCCGGACGCGGCGACCGCGCTACACGCGCTGGCGGTGCACCCCGGTCCGGAGATCTCGTTGGCCGCCGTGGTCAGCCTCGCCGACCTGCCGGTGGCCCGGGCCCGGGCAGCGCTGACCGCACTCACTGCCGCCAGCCTGCTCCGCGAGATCGCGCCGGACCGCTTCGCCTTGCATGACCTGGTCCGCCGCTACGCGCTGGAACAGGCGGACGCCGAGGTCCCCGGGATCGCCAACCGGCTGTTGGAGCACTACGTGCACTCGATGCGAGCGGCATACCTGCGGTACGGCAGGCCGCCGCTGGTCGAGCTGCCGGCACCCGCACCCGGGGTCGTGCCGGAGTCCCCACCCGGACTCGCGGATGCGGTCCGCTGGTACGAGCGGGAACGCGCGGTCCTACGGTCGACGGTCCGCCGGGCCGCCGACCTGGGCGCCCACCAGAGCGTCCTGCTCATCACCTTGGACTGGCGTCCGATGAGCGACAACGTGGACGCCGCGCGCGATCTGCTGCCCTACATTCGCCTCGCCCTGCACGCCGCGGCCTCGCTGGAGACCGACCACGGCAATGAGGTACCGCTCGTGCTCGTCGCGGAGTGCCATCGTTACGCGGCAGCGAAGTTCGCCCGCATCGGCGACACGGACGCCGCCCGCTTCCACTACGACGCCGCGCTGCAGCGGTTCGAACGGCTCGGCGACCTTGCCGGCCAGGCCAACACCCTGCGCAACATGGCGGTCACACTCGCCACCGACCCGAACGAACGGGTCGCCCTGGCCGCACGCGCCGTGGACACCGCGCGGCGCGGTGACGTCCCGCTGGTACTGAGCATCGCGCAGTGCGTACACGGCGAGATGCTGCGCCTTGCCGGACGAGCCCGCGACGCCTACCCGGTGATCCTTGAAGGCCTCGCCCTCGCACAGCGGCACCCCGGCGGCGACAACCTCACACCGCAGCTGCTGGCCGAATTGACCCTGTGCCACCTCGCGGCCGGTGACCTGGCCAACGCCATCACCTACGGCGAACGTGCACTGCCGGTCCTACGCCAGGTCAACAACGTCGGGGAGGAACTGCGGCTGCTTCCCGAGTACGGCGACGCCCTGCTCGCCGCCGGCTACCCGGCCCGTGCCCGCCAGGCATGGCAGCGTTACCTCAGCCTCTCCGCGACCACCGGCATCGCCGACAGCCTGGCGCACGAAGCCGGCCGCACCGCGGCCGACACTGCCCGCCTCATCCACGCGAAAGTGGCCTCCCTCCCCACCGGCTGAACCGCCCCGGTTTGTCCCAGGAATCTGTTTCGTGGGAAGGCCGCGGGCATGGGAATCGTCGGGCCGGTACCCGGCGGGCGGCTGCAGCGGGAGGTGCGTCTGGTCGAGGCGTCGAGGGCCAGCACGAGTCGGAGCGGGCGGCGATCACGCAGATTGCGGCGAAGCTCGGAATCAGTACGGCCGCGACACTGCGGAGGTGAGTGCGCCTGGCCGAGATCGAAGCGCAGGACCAGATGCGCTCCGCCGAGGTGGGTTTGACGTACAGGATGGACTCGAATTCCGGCCGTTCGGCCTAGATAGCGGCCGGTTCGGTGGCCGGGTGAAGGATCTTGGTGATCAGCCGGTAGACGCCAGCCGGTCCGGCATGGGTGTACTCGACTGCCCGGACCCTCACCCCCGGGGCGGGTGTGGCGGATGGAGCGTGGGCCGAAGGTCTCGTGAGGTAGGAACCGTCCGACAGTTGCCCGATCACCGGAAGGCGATGTCCTTACGGACCCGCCGCAGCAGGTTCGCCCCGGTCGCTGCGGTCTGCTGCCATAGCAGCGCCACCGAAGGAATCACGGTCGTCAACAGCTGCATCCCCGGCCGCGAAGAGGCGAAGACAACCCGGACGGGTGCCTGCTCGCCGGTGCGTCGCGGGCCCATTGCGGCGTCGACCTGGGAATGCGTGCCGTACCCCACGAAGGTGACCGCACGGATTTGCGGATGGCCCACCTGCTGTTCACCCCGCCCCGAACGGGGCGGCTGGCCGAAACATCCGCGCTCGCTTCCGCGTCCGGCACTTGAAGGCGTCCCGTCGATCGCGACCAGCCGCGAACTGCGGTACAACGCGCGCCCCGGTACCGGGGCGCAGCGACCGGTCGGCGCACCGTGGCGAACAACTCTGTGACCGGCTCGGCACCCAGTCGAGACCGCGCCTTGCTGATCGTCGCGGCCGACGGCACCGGCGCCCACGCCGCGCCACCACGGCCGATCAGCCCCAACACCTGACCGTACCGGGTCTCTCGGCGCACGAGCCTTCGGTTCAGAGGAGAACGCGATGTCCGCAGCTACCTGGCTGACCGAGCAGAACCGCGGTCCGTCACTTGATGAACATTTCCTGTGCATGGCCCGCTCGTAGAGTTCGCGGCTGTCTGGAACACCATCCGACCTCCAGGAGGTTCCTATGAGTCAGCCCGTGACCAACGTCGTGCTCGTGCACGGCGGGTTCGTCGACGGATCTGGCTGGCAGGGCGTCTACGACCTGCTGACGGCCGACGGCTTCCGGGTCAGCATCGTGCAGCACGCCACGTCCTCGCTCGCCGGCGACGTCGCGGCGACCCGCCGGGTCCTCGACACCCAAAACGGTCCCGCTGTGCTTGTCGGGCACTCCTACGGCGGAGTCGTCGTCTCCGAGGCCGGCACCCACGACGCTGTGGCGGCGGTGGTGTACATCGCCGCGTTCGCCCCGGACAAGGGCGAATCGGTGAGCACCCTTATCGCCGAACCGCCGCCCGGCGCGCCGGTGCCGCCGATCCTGCCGCCTGTCGACGGCTTCCTGCTGCTGGACCGTGAGCGCTTCGCCGCGTCGTTCGCCGGCGACCTGCCCCCAAACCAGGCGGCGTTCATGGCAGATTCCCAGCTCCCTTGGGGTGCCGACGCGCTCGCCGGCACCGTCTCCGCGCCCGCGTGGCGGACCAAGCCGAGCTGGTACCTGGTCGCTGCCGACGACCGCATGATCCCCCCACCTGCCCAGCGGGCAATGGCCGAACGGGCCGCCGCGACCACGGTCGAGTCCTCTGGCAGCCACGCGGTGTACGTCTCGCAGCCGGCCGCCGTCGCCGATCTGATCAAGAAGGCCGCCCAGTCGGTCAGTTAAGCGAACCACCCGTCGCAAACCCCGGTCCGCGCTCGAGGCCGGGCATCCGACGCAGCCCCACCAGGGCTTTCCGGCCCGCCAGGGCAATCGCACCGCTCCCACCGATTGATAAGGAGTGACCGTCATGTCTCGCCTGTTTCGACGTCCACTGGCCGTGCTGACCGTCGTGGTCGGCTCGATCCTCGGCGCCACAACGCTCGCCGCTACCTCGCAGGCCACCGACCGCCCCGCCGTCAAGCCCACCGTGGTGATGGTTCACGGCGGATGGGCGGACTCGTCGGGATGGAACGCCGAGATCAGATCGCTGACCGAACGCGGCTACCCGGTGATCGCGCCGGCCAACCCGCTACGCGGTCTGTCCACGGATGCTACCTACATCCGCAGCGTTCTGCAGACCATCGAGGGGCCGATCGTCCTGGTCGGACACTCGTACGGTGGCGCCGTCATCAGTAACGCCGCGGTCGGCGTGCCCAACGTAAAGGCGCTGGTCTACGTCGCAGCCTTCGCCCCCGATCAGGGCGAGTCGCTGGCCCAACTGGTGACCAGGTACCCGGGCACCGAGATCACGCCGGATGCCCTGGTCGAGAGGCCGTACCCGCTGGACGGAGGCGGCACCGACCTGTACCTCAAGGCGAGCATCTTCCGTAAGGCCTTCGCCGGCGACCTGCCGCGCGCGACGACCGATCTCATGCAGGTCACCCAGCGCCCGTTCTCCGTCGCAGCATTCACCGAAGGTTCCGGCGAGCCGGCCTGGCGGTCCGTGCCGTCCTGGTATCTCCTCGCGACCCAGGACAACGCCATCCCTCCGAAGGCGCAGGAGTTCATGGCCACCCGTGCCAATGCCCACATCACCCGGGTACGCGCGTCCCACGTGCCCATGCAATCACAGCCGCAGGCCACCACCGAGCTGATCCTCAAGGCCGCTCACGCGACCCGCCCCTGACGTGACACCAGCGCGCCGGTTGTGGTGAACCGATACATCGGCCCCGCATCGACGATGCGTGCCGCAATAAGCCCAGACACGAGATCCCCAGCCTCAAAGGAGAAACATCATGTCCACATCTACGTCATTGACCGAGCAAAACCGCGCGATCGTCCTAGGCATGTTCGCAGCGGCGAACAACGGTGACATCGATGGAGTCTTCTCGTTCCTGTCCGACGACATCACGATCATCGAACCGCCGTTCATGCCTTTTGGGAAGACCTACCACGGCAAGGACGAATTCTTCGCCCTCGCCCCGGTCTTGCGCAACTACATGGACGTTTCCTCGATCACGGTGCATTACACCATCGCCGACGGCGACCGGGTCGCGGCGTGCGTCGGCATCGCGGACGTCGCGACCGGAGAGCTGACCCGCTTCATCGAACAATTCACCATCAAGAATGGAAAGATCGTCGAGAATCGGGTGTTCTACCACGACGCCGGAACCTTGATCGACCAGCCCAAAGTCGTGTAGCACGCGCTCAACTCGCTGATCGTCCCCAACGCTTCCGCAACCGCCCAGCAGGACCAGGTGTCCGGTTAGGCGAGCGCGGCAGCGCCGACAGGGCCAAGGCCGCGTTCGGCGACGCCGCGGCCCAGTCGAGGGGTTTTCCAGTGGGGCGCCTACGTCGCGCCAGACGCCATCATCGCCCACCCGTCGCATGTCCGGTCCGCGTTCAGGGCCGGGCATCGACGCCCGCCAGACCCACCTCTCCTCGATGACGGCGCACACCAACGCCGACGGGCGACCGCGCCGCTGCGTACATCGCGACCTGGACGCCACGACCGGGAAGTTCGCCCACTTCATCGAACAATCCACCATCAAAGACAGCGAGATCATCGAGAGTCAGCTGTTCGACCACAACGCCGGCACCTTGATCGACAGCCCAAGGTCGCACAACGCCCACTCAAACTCGCTGATCGCCCTCCGCCGTCTCTTTTCCCCGAATAGTCGAACTCTCGGCGTGCTCGAAATCTCCGGGCTCCCGGGGAGGGCGACTGCGCACGCGAGGAACCCTCGCCAACCTGGATCGGACCGCCACGCGCGACGCAGAGCGGCACGATGCCCGGCGCGCCACGCAATGACCGATGACCCGACACATCGAATCCGCCCGCCTCGCCGGGTGAGAAAGAAAGCGCGTGAACAACACTCTCATTCCCTTCATCCGTGAATTCGCCAAGGCGCCAACCGTTGTCGCATCGGTGATACCGAGCGGCAAAGCCCTCGCCCGGCAGATGACATCACCGGTTCCGTCAAGGGGCCAACCGGTAGTCGTGGAACTCGGCCCTGGTACCGGTGCGTTCAGCCGGACAATTCAAGAGCGACTCGACGGGCGGGGGCGGCATGTCGCTCTCGACATCAATGAGCGTTTCACCGCCCTGTTGACCGAACGCTTCGCCGGCATCGACGCGGTCACGGCGGATGCCCGTGACGTCTCCGCCATCCTCGCCGAGCGCGGCCTCGGTCAGGCTGATGCCATCGTCAGCGGCCTGCCGTGGGCGGTGTTCCGGGAGGAACGACAGCGGGAACTGCTCGACGCCGTCGTGGACGCCTTGTCGCCACAGGGCGCCTTCACAACCTTCGCCTACGTCCATGCCCGCGGGTTCATCCCGGCTCGCCGGCTCCGCCGGTCATTGGTGGATCGGTTCGAGGAAGTCGTCCTCGGGCGGACCGTGTGGGCGAATCTGCCTCCGGCGCTGGTGTACCACTGCCGTCGTCCCCAGCAACGACAGCTGAACCACCGGATGGGCGGCATACCAGATCACGCCGAGCCGGAAGATCGATTCGGTGCCGGAGATGCCAGCGCTCGCCGCCTGCCGACCCTCACCTTCGGCCAGTGAGGCAGCAGTGGGAAACACCGATGGTCGCGGTGGGCATGTCGGCCGGAAGTGTCGCGAACCGGTGAGCCGCGTCGAGGGGACTGGGTTGGCGCCTCGCGCGAGGTCCACGAGACGCGGCGGCAGGGGTCGGCGGCTCCACGGTTGAGCTGCCAACCTGGTCGAGGTGCAAATCAATCTCGATCGTCGAACACATGAAAGCCGTTGTATGCGCCGACCGGGAGAATCGATCGATTTGACGACCGTGCGGCGACGTCGACTACCGCTGACGGTCGACCCCACCGTTGCGCAGGCGAGGCCCCGCGCCGAGCCTGCATAGCCGGCGGGATCGCGCTTGCATCGCCAGGAACCTGTCCGGCCGATCCTGAGCTCGAAGGACGCCGCGCTCACAGTTGACGGTGCCATTGACCGTCGTCACAAAGTTGTCATACAGTGGCGACGAAACGACGACCATCGATATATCCCCGGGCTGCCCGCCACAGCCCGGGAAATCGAGTCGCCCCGTCCCGAAGTGCACCCTCGAGGAGGGTCGTATGCGCCTGTCCCGATTCCGTCTGCTCACTGCCGCCGCCGTGTCCGCGACGGCGGCTGCCGCGATGGGCATGGTCGCGGTGACCGCACATGCCGCAGCCTCCGGTTGCCAGGTCACCTACGCGGTCAGTTCTCAATGGTCCAGCGGCTTCGGCGCCACGGTGAGCCTGACCAACCTGGGTGACCCGCTCACCGGTTGGACGCTCACCTGGTCCTACAGCGCCGGCCAGCAGGTCACCCAGGCCTGGAACGCCGCCGTCACCCAGAACGGAACACAGGTCACCGCACGCAACGCCTCCTGGAACGGCAACCTCGCCACCAACGCCAGCACGAGCTTCGGCTTCAATGGCTCCTGGACCGGCAGCAACCCGACGCCGACGGTCTTCGCCCTCAACGGCGTCACCTGCACCGGGAGCACCACCCCGCCGACCCCGACACCCACCACCGGACCCACCGCCGGTCCACAGCCGGCGAACTCGATGGGCTTCATCGGCTGCTCGATGGCCGAGAACGTCGCCCAGGGTTACGTGGCCGACGGGGGCAAACGCATGTGGGGCCCGTACGGGACCGGCGGCCTGGTCGTGCAGTCCTGGACCGACCCCAACTCCAACGCCTGGCAGAAGTTCGACCAGCAGGTGGGCAGGTTCGGTCGGCCGACGGCCGTCTGGGTGCAGATCTGCATCTTCGCCGCGAACGGGGCGACCTACGACGAGGTCAAGCGGCTCATCGCCAACGCCCGCCAGCACGCGGCTGCCGGCGCCACGATCTACATCTCCGGTCAGCCGCTCTACGACGCCGGCCAAACCTGCTCCCTGGCCGGTGCCAACGGCCCGCAACTGACCGACACCCTCGCCCAGCAGGCGGGATCCGACGCGACGCAGAACGTGACTTACCCCGGCCAGTTCCGGCTCCGCACCGGCGAGGTCGCTGACGGTTGCCACGCCAACACCGCTGGCCAGGCATCACTCGGCAGGCAGGCCCTCGCCTTCTGGGGCTAGCCCGTGATCACGACTCGCGGCCGCCCGGTTTGTCAGCCGGGCGGTCCGGGCCGGCCAGATCGAGGCTGCTGCGCAGCCTGACCGGCCGGAGGGCGATTGCGGCGATGACGCCGACGACGGCGACAGCGGCGGAGATCAGGAAGACGGTACCGGTCGCGTCACCGTACGCGGCATGCACGATCGCTTGGACGGAAGGGGGAAGCGTGTCCGCGTCGAGCGACTGACCGTCCGGGATCGGGTGGCCCGCAGCGGCGAGGTCGGTGTGCAGGCGCTCGCTGACCTGGCGAGCGAGGATCGCGCCCAGCACCGATACGCCGATCGTGCCACCGAGCGAGCGGAAGAAGGCGACTGTGGAGCTGGCGGCGCCGACGTCCTTGAGCGGCACCGCGTTCTGCACCACGAGAACGAAGTTCTGCATGGTCATGCCCACGCCGGCGCCGACGCACAGCATGGCTACACCCAGCAGCGCCAGCGGCGTGCGATGGTCGGTCAGGCCGAGGCCTGCGAGCCCCGTGGCGAGCAGCACCGCGCCGGTGACGAGGAACCGTTTGACGCGTCCGGTGCGGGTGATCAGCCGGCCCGCGACGATCGAGGCGACCAGGATGCCCGCCATCATCGGAATGGTCAGCAGGCCGGCGACGGTGGGGGAGTAGCCCCGGCCGAGCTGGAAATACTGGGCCAGGAAGACCGCGGCGCCGTACATCGCCGTCCCGGCGGCGAGGCTGCCGACAATGGCCAGAGCTGTGGTGCGCTGCCGCACGATGCCGAGCGGTATGACGGGCTCCGCGGCTCGTGTCTCGACCCATCCGGTCAGGGCGAGCAGGGCCGCCGCTCCGCCGAGCATGGCCGCGCTCTGCCAGGATGTCCAGGCGAACGCGTCGCCGGCGAACGAGATCCAGATCAGCAGCAGCCCGGCGCCGGCGGTGATACCGGTCGCTCCCAGGTAGTCGATTTTCACCCCTTCCCGGGGCACCACCGGCAGGCGCAGCGTCGCCTGCAGGACGATGAGCGCCAAGCCGGCGACCGGGATGCCGATGAAGAAACACCATCGCCAGCCCAGCCACGAGGTGTCCACGATGATCCCGCCCAGCAGCGGGCCGCCGATCGTCGACAGCGCCGTGGTGCTGCTGAGGTAGCCGCTGTATCGGCCGCGTTCCCGTGGCGCGATCATCGTCGCGATCGCGATCTGTGCCAGGGCCTGCAGGCCGCCGACGCCGATGCCCTGGAACGCCCGTGCGGCGATCAGCTGGCCGGCGGACTGACTCAGGCCCGCGGCGAGCGATCCCGCGACGAACACGACGATGGCGACCTGGATCAGGCGCTTCTTGCTGTACAGGTCGGCGAGCTTGCCCCAGATCGGTGTCGAGGCGGTCGCGGTCAGCAGGGCGGCGGTGACCACCCAGGTGTACTGGGCCGGCGAACCGTGCAGCCGGCCGAGCATCTCGGGCAACGCGGTCGAGATTACCGTGCCGCTCAGCGTGGCGACGAACAGCGCCAGCAGCAGGCCGCTGAGCGCGGCGAGCACCTGCCGCGGCGGTCGAGTCATCGCCTTCGTGGCGGCCGCGGACTCCGCTAGCATCTGATCACGCCAACTTCCTCTTACGGCGCTTCCGCACGGCCTCGCCGACCAGCGGGACGATCGAGACCAGCGCGATAGCGAACAGCATCAGCAGCAGCACGGTGTCAACGTTGGCGGCTACCCACGGGATCTGGCCGAGGAGCCCGCCCAGCAGGGTCACGCCGGTGGCCCACAACACGGCGCCGATCATCGAGTAGTGGAAGAACTTCCGACGGTCCATGCCCCCGACGCCGGCAACCATCGTGATCAGCGTGCGGCCCAGCGGGATGAACCGGGCCAGGATGATCGCGCGAGGACCGTGATTGTCGAAGAACCGCCGCGTCTTGTCGACCTGGCCCTGGTGCAGCAACCTGCCGTTCGGTCGGTTGAACAGCGGCGGCCCGATCTTCGCACCGATCCAGTAGCCGCAGATGTTGCCGAGGACCGCGGCCGCGGTCACGGCCACGCAGACGAGCCACAGTTCGGTGTTGATGGCGCCGGTGGCGGCGAGCAGGCCCGCGGTGAACAGCGTGGGGTCGCCGGGCAACACGACACCGATCAGCAGCCCACACTCGGCGAAGATGATCAGAAACACTCCGACCAGTACGAACGGTCCGAACCAGTGGAGTATGGCTACGACATCGAACATCGACACAGCCTTTGTTCGGGGGACCTGCGGGTGTGGCTACCCGGCAATGGGCCCGAGGGAATGGGTGCGCGCAACGAGCTACGTCGTGGGAGATTTCGGCTTGGCGGCGACGACCCGCATCAGCGCGGCGATCTCCTCGCGGGGATTCGCGGGGATGGTGTAGCCGGCCTCGTCGCGGATCTCGGCCAGGTGTTCCCGGACGTCCTCGATGGACAATGCCGGGTGGAAGTAGCCTGCGGTCCGCCCAATGAAGAAGCGGGCGACCTGGCCTGCCCCGGTGGTATAGATCTCGCCGGTGACCGGGCACTCCTCATGGCCGAGAAAGGCCACGACGGGCGAGACCAGAGCGGGATCGAGCCTGTCGACGACGGCATTCATCAGAGCCGCGGCGGCACCGTCCACGTCCGCCAGGGACTCGGTGAGCATGCGCGTGGCAGCGATCGGGGCGATGGCGTTGACCCTGATGTTGTGCTCGGCGCCCTCCAGGGCGAGAGCGCGCGTGAAACCGACCACGCCCGCCTTGGCCGCACCGTAATTGCTTTTGCGGGGGGTGCCGAGCAACCCGGCCGCCGAGGTCGTGTTGACCACGCGGCCGTAACCCTGATCCCGCATGACCCGCCAGGCTGGCCCGGTCACGTGGAACATCGCCTTGAGGTGCACGTCGATGACCGGGTCGAGCAGGTCGGGGGTGATGTCCTCGAACGGTGCGTCGCGCAGGATGCCCGCGTTGTTGACCAGGACGTCGACTCGGCCGTAGGCGTCGAGCGCGGTGCGGACGATCGCCGCACCGCCGGCCGGGGTGGCGACGGTGTTGGTGTCCGCGACCGCTTCGCCACCGCGGTCGCGGATCTCCCGGACGACGGTTTCGGCAGGACCGCTGTCCCACCCGCTGCCGGATGTCGAGCCGCCGATGTCATTGACCACCACGCTCGCGCCTCGGGCGGCGAGCAGCAACGCGTGCTGCCTACCGAGCCCGTTGCCCGCGCCGGTGACGATAGCGACCTTGCCGTCGAATCTCAGGTCGGTCACGATACTCACCAGCCGACCGGCAGCGCGTGGACGCCGTAGATGCTCATGTCGCCGCGGAAGCGCAGTTCTTCCACCGGCACCGCCAACCGCAGTCCGGGTAGCCGGCGCAACAGCGTGGGCAGGGCGATCTGAAGCTCGGCGCGGGCCAGCGTCTGGCCGATGCACTGGTGTACGCCATAACCGAAAGCGATATGGCCGCGCACCGAGCGGTCGAGATCGAGGATCTCCGGCCGCTCGGCGAAGCCGGGGTCCCAGTTGCCGGCCGGCAGATTCATGATCAGGCCTTCGCCGGCCTTGACGAGTTGCCCACCGATCTCGACGTCCTCGGTGGCGACGCGGGCGACCAGGCTGTGCACGATCGTCAGGTACCGCAGCAGTTCCTCGACCGCGTTCGCGATCACGTCCGGGTCGTCGGTGTCCCGGATGCGGGCCAGGGCCTCGGGATTCTCCAGCAGCGCCACCGTGCCGAGGGCGATCATGTTGGCGGTGGTCTCGTGGCCGGCGTTGAGCAGGATGATCCCGTTCATGGCCGCCGTCTCACGGCGCAGCTCGCCGGTCTGGACGTGCTCGCGGATCAGCCGGCTGATCAGGTCGTCGCCCGGTTCGCGTTCCTTGCGTGCCACCAGCTCCATCATGTAGCCGAAGAACTGCCCGGAGGCCTTCGCCTTCTCCTGCTGGGTGGCGGACATGTTCATCATGGTGCTGGTGATGGCCTGGAAGATGCCATGGTCGGTGTAGGGCACCCCGAGCAGCAGGGAGATCACGAGCGACGGGATCGGCAGCGCGTAGTCCTGGACGAGGTCCGCCGGCTGTCCTTTGGCGACCATCGTGTCGATGAAGTCGTTGGCCATGTCCTCGATCTGGGGGCGCATGGCGTTGATGCGCCTGACAGTGAAGTCCTTGGTGAGCATGCGGCGCAGTCGGGCGTGCTCCGGGTCGTCCATGCGCGGAAAGACCTCGGGAGCGTTGGGACCCTCGTGGTTTCCGTTGCCCTGCAACACGCCGAGGGTCCGCGCGCTGATTCGCGGGTGCGTCATGGCGGTCTTGATGTCCTCGTACCGGTTCACCGCCCAGACCGTGTGGCCTTGCCAGTTCACCTGGCGCAGGCCGTCATCCTCGCGCCAGCGCGTGTATTCGGCGGGTGGATTGAAGGGGCAGCGGGCATCGCGTTCGCCGGGAAGAACCGGCAGGTCGGGGGTGACGCTCATGGGAAACCTCCTGGGGTTAGGCGGCCGTCGAGTCGTTGACCGCGGTGGTCCACGGGGTGCGGGTCGCGATAAGGGCGCGCCAGGCGCGCAGGATCTTGGGCGACGTGCCGGCGGCGAGCACGCCGACCAAGCGGTCGTTCTTCCGGTACGCGACGAGCAGCCGACGGTCGGCCGGGTCGGCGTCGAGGACGAGTGCCTCGTCGTGGTCGCGGAGGCAGCCATACGCCTGGAACCTGGTGTCGTACTGGTCGGACCAGAAGTACGGCACCGGGGCGAACGGTTTCCGCGCCTGCGGATTGAGCAGGTTGCGGGCGACGGCCAGACCCTGCTCGGTGGCGTTGGTGCGGTGCTCGACCCGCATCGCGGTGCCGAACAGCGGGTTGTACCAGCGGGCCACGTCGCCGACTCCGTACACGCCGTCGGCGGCGGCGCAGTATTCGTCGCACCCGACGCCGTCGTGGTCGGCGAGGCCGCTTCCGGCGAGCCACTCGGTGTTGGGCTTGGAGCCGATCGCCACCAGCACGTCATCGGCCGGCACGAGGGGTCCGTCCGCGAGCCGTACCCCGGCCACCGTCCCCCCGGCATGGACGATCTCGGTGACCGCCGCGTGGGTGTGGATGTGGACGCCGTGCTGCTGGTGGAGGCTGGTCAGGAACCTGCCCGCCGCCTCGCCGACGGCCAGGGCCAACGGCATCGGACCTGACTCCAGTAACGTCACCCGCACCCCGAGGCCGCGGGCGGTGGCGGCCACCTCGGCGCCGACGAAGCCCGCACCGACGATCACCAGGTGCCGCCCCGGCCGCAGCCGGTCCTTCAGGGCCAGGGAGTCCGGCAGGCTGCGCAGCGTGTGCACCCCGGTGACGCCGTCGGTGCCGGGCAGGCGCCGGGCGCGGACGCCGGTCGCGACGACCAGGGCGTCGTACGGCACGCGCGTGTCGTCGGCCAGCGTCACAACCTGCCGCGCCAGGTCCAGCGCGCTCGCCGGTACGCCGAGGCTCAGATCCAGCCCCAGCGCGCGGATGTCGGCCTCCGAGCGGAGGGCAAGCCGGCTCGACGTCCACTGACCGGACAGCAGTTGCTTGGATAGCGGCGGACGATCGTAGGGCATCCGCGGCTCGTCGCCGACGAGCATGATCGTGCCCTCGTGTCCCGCCCGGCGCAGCGCCTCCACCACGGACAACCCACCGGCCGCCGCCCCGACGACCAGGATCCGGTGCACTACTCGGCCACGTGGATGGCCGCCGCCGGGCAGACCATGGCCGACTCGCGGACCGCGTCGTGTAGCTCCGGCCGCGGCGTCTCGTCGAGCAGCACCACGACGCCGTCCTCCTCGCGCTGGTCGAACACCTGCGGCGCGAGCAACACGCACTGACCGGCGGCTACGCACTTGTCGGTGGCAACGGTCACCTTCATGAGCCCTCCCGAACCATCAAATGGCAGTCGACTGCCAATTCGTGTGGAAGGCCAAAGTAGCACAATTGGCAGGACACTGCCGGTTGCTATGCTTCGGGGGTGATCACCCCCGTCGAGCGACAGATGCGGGCAGATGCCGCGCGCAACGCCGAACGCATCGTGCGAACCGCGCGCGCAGCCTTTGCCGAGGACGGGCCGGACGTGTCGCTCGACGAGATCGCGCGCCGTGCGGCGGTGGGCATCAGGACGCTCTACCGGCACTTCCCGCACAAGGGCGACCTCGTCCGCGCGGCCCTCGACCAGAGCATCGCCGAGGACCTCGCGCCCGCGATCGAACGCGCCCTCGCCGACGAAGATCCGCTGCGCGGCTTCCGTGCGCTGATGGAGGCCTCGATGGCCCTGGCGTCGCGCGAGCAGAACACGCTGGCCGCCGCCAAGAATGCCGGTTCCCTCACGGCCGACGTGTCCACCGCGTTCTACGAGGCGCTCACCCTGCTCGCTGAGCGGGCCCAGCGGGCGGGCCTGCTGCGCGCCGACATCGTTCCGGCCGACCTGCACCGGATCATGGCGATGCTCGCCAGCGTGCTCTGGAACATGGCACCCGACAGTGACGGCTGGCGACGCTACCTCGCGCTCCTCCTCGATGGTCTGTCGCCCCACGGGGCGAGCGTGCTGCCTCCAGCCGTTCCTCTGCTCAAGTCGGTGCGACCGGGCAACTGGGTTCTCTGACTTCGCCGCACAGCCACACGCGGCGCGGTGACGTGGTCCCGCCCGGCAGTCGATCTGGCCGGCCCGGAATATCGGTGGACGTGAAGTCAGTGAAGAACGCCGATGCATGGCGGCATATCTGGCATGATACTGACACTTCTGTCTGAAGGGTCCACGAAGGGAATGCCGCTATGGCTTTGTCCAATGTGCTGGATTGGTTGCAGACGTTGCCGGAGCCCGCGCTGCTCGCCGGCACTGCCGTACTCGTCATGGGAGAAGGGATCGTCGGGCTCGGGTTCGTCATCCCGGGTGAGGCCGCTCTGCTCATCGCGTCGGCCGCCGTCCGCTCCGTGAACGACTTTCTGGTCCTGTGGGCCGTGGCGGCGACGTTCTCCGTAGTGGGCAACGTCATCGGTTTCGAGGTCGGCCGCCGGGCCGGGCCTGCATTGCGCGACACCAGGCTCATCCGGAAACGCGGCACGGAGCGCTGGGACAAGGCCACGGACCTGCTGCGAAGGCACGGCTCGCGGGCAGTGTTCGTCGGCCGCGTGATCCCGTTCGTGCGCAACGTCGTGCCCGCCGCAGCTGGCGCGGCAGGCGTGCCCTACCGGATGTTCCTCGTGTCGGTGCTGGCGGGAGCCGCCGTCGCCACGGCGCTGCCCATCCTCTTCGCCGTGGCTGTCGCCCGGGGCGTGCGAGGCACCGACAGCGCGGTTGTCGCTGCCGTCTGCGGGGTGCTGGCGGTCCTCGTCGTTGCCCTCGTATGGCGAAGACGCCGCAGCGAGGCTGCGGCCCAGACGCCGCCGGAGTGAGCAATGCGGTGCCCCCCGGCGCTACCCGGGCAGGGCGCCGAGGGCACTACATCTGCGGTCAGAGGGTGAACACGAGGGTGGAGATGCTGCGCGCGGGCACGCTGACGGTGACCTGCCCACCGTTGACACTGGTCGGCTGGCTGGCCGCGTTGGCGTTCTGTGACGTGAGGTAGTACTCCGCCTTCGTGACGTTCTGCGGCGCCTGGAGCACGGCATTGGTGACCGCGCCGGCCGACCGGTTGAGGATGACCAGGGTGATCTTCCCGCCGCCCTGGTAGGCGGTCACCTCCAGCGGCGAGGCCTTGGCACTCTTGGTCAGGGCGACCCGCTGGTAGCCGGGGCGGACGTACTTGGCGTACTGCGAGAACGCGTACCCGCGCTTCAGTGGTGCCCCGGCGGTGGTGCCGTAGGCCGCCTCGCCGTCGCCGATGAAGGAGTAGAACCTCTTGCCGTACCACCAGATGTAGGCGTTCCAGTTGGCTTCCATCGATCTGTGCACCGTGCGCGTGATGTCGTCGAGGGTTTCGTCCCAGACCGCTTGGTTGCTGGGGTTGCCCCAGATGGCGGAGCCGCTGCCGTCGGCCTCGTGCAGGTTCCATTCGGTCATCCAGACCGGCTTGTTGTGCTGGGCGGCCAGGGCGTACGGCGCCAGCCGGCCCGCGCTTTCGGTGCCGTAGAGGTGGCCGCCGATGTAGCCGGTGTTGGTGCGGGCGGTCGTGTCGTTCAGGGTCGGATCGGTGTAGCCGTAGTTCAGGTTCACCGCCTCGGCGACCATCAGCTTGGTGTTGGTCACCTTCGCGCCCTGGTCGCGGACGAAGTTCCGCAGCTCGGTGCCGCTCCAGTCCATCGAGTCGTAGGCCGGGTGCCAGTCCGGCTCGTTCTGCACCGAGGTGACGTCGATCGGCACACCCTGGTCGCGCATGTACTGGACGTAGCTGTTCAGGTGGTTGGCGTAGTCGTCGTAGTAGTCGGTCTTCAGCTTGCCGCCGTTGATCCGGCTGTTGTTGGTCTTCCACTCCGCCGGCGCCGTCCACGGCGACGCGAGGATCTTCACACCCGACCCGTACGACTTCGCCGTCTTGAGGGCGTTCACCTGGGTCGGCCACTCACCGGAAACCGGTGAGATGCCGGTGCGCACGATCGAGAGCCCGAACTGGTTGGCGCCCAGCCCGACCAGCGTCTGGGTCTCGGCTGTCGACCAGGCGCTGCCCCAGATCGATACCGCGGCGCCGAACCCGTCGATCGTCTGGTATCTGGTGGCGCTGTTCACCGTGATGTCCGGCGCCGCGGGTGCGGTGGTCGGGGTCGTGGTGGGCGAGACGGTGGGTGGGGTGGTCGGCGCCGTGTTGCCGGTGCAGGTCACGCCGTTCACCGCGAAGCTGGTGGGAGCGGGGTTGCTGCCGGTCCACGACCCGTTGAAGCCGAACGCCACGGTGCCGTTGGTGGCGACGGCGCCGTTGTAGCTGACATTCTTGGCGGTGACCGCGGCACCGCTCTGGGTCAGCGTCGTGTTCCAGGCCTGCGTGACGGTCTGGCCGGCGCTGTAGGACCAGGTCAGGGTCCAGCCGGTGAGCGGATCGCCGAGATTGGTGATGGTGACGTCGGCGCCGAAGCCGCCCTGCCATTGCGACGACACCGCGTAGTTAACCGAGCAGCCCGCGGCTGCCGCGTCGGCCGGCAGTGCCACGACGACCGCGGTCGATGTCAGGAGCGCGGCACCGGCGGCGGTGATCCACCTTTTCGTCATGCTGGGCCTCCTCGCGAACCGCCGGCCCGCGCGGTGGCAGCCGGCAATCGTTGATCACTGCTGGGAGCGCTCCCATTGATGACGAACGATTGCAGAAACAGTCGTGAAACACAAGGACTGTTTCTGGTTTCGGCTATCCGGGCGGCGGCGCCGTGCTGTCCCGGACGACCAGCGTGGTGGCCAGCTCGACGTGGGCGTGTGCGACGGTCTCGCCGGCGGCCAGCGCCAGGACCAGCTCGGCGGCGGTGGTGCCCATCTCGGCGAACGGCTGCTGCACCGTGGTCAGCGGCGGACCGCACCAGCGCGCGTACGAGATGTCGTCGAAACCCACCACGCTCAGCTGGTCCGGAACGCGTGCCCCGGCCTGCCGGGCCGCCTCGTAGACGCCGAACGCCTGCAGATCGTTGCCGCACAGCACGGCGGTCGGCGGTGCCGACAGGCGGAGCAGCTCACGCCCGTGGTTGAGGCCGTCCTCGAACGAGAACCAGATCCCGGTACGGGTCAGGGCCTTCTCCAGCGGAAGCCGGGCGGCGTCGAGTGCCGCCCGTACGCCGTCGAGCCGGCTGCGTGCGCTCAGCCGCTCGGGCGGTCCGGAGATCACCGCGATTCGCCGGTGGCCGAGATCGAGCAGATGCCGCGCGGCGGCGATCCCGCCCTGCCGGTTCGCCGCGCTCACCCATGGAATCCGCTCCAGCGGCTCGCTCGTGGGATCCACGATGGCGAGCGGGATGCCGCTGGCGCTGAGCAGACCGAGCTGCTCCGGCGCGGCGCCCGGATGCACCGCGACCACGCAGGCCGGGCGGCGGGCCAGCAGATCCTGCGACCAGTCCCGGCCCGTCGACGCCTCCCGCAGCACGTCCGTGAAGCCCGCCGCCAGGCCGTGGTGCACGGCGACCTGCTTCACCCCGCGCATGATCTCCACCGCGAGATGGCTCAGCGTGCCGTAGAAGACCACCTCGACACAGGCCGCCCGGGTGACCTTCTCCGGCCGGCGGTAGCTCTGCGCGCGCAGCAGCTCCTCGACCCGCCGCCGGGTCTCCGGCGCCACCCCCGGGCGCCCGTTGAGCACCTTCGACACGGTCGGCGCCGACACCCCGGCGAGGCGCGCGATCCCGGCGACGGTCAGCCCGCGCTGCTGCCCCGGGCTCGCGAGGGCTCCCGTTGCCGGTCCGCGGCGAGGGCCGGCGTCTGCGGCGTCCTGGGCCGGGCGCCGTCCCCGAGCCGAGCCGGTCCGGGCCCGCAGTTCGCGGGTGGCCCGGACGTCCGCGAGCAGGCGGATGCGGACGGCCTCGGCGTCTCGCGCGGCGTCCGGGCCGGCCGGAACCGTCTCCTGGAGATAGCGCCGCTTCCGGGTGGCCGGATCGATGCCGGCGTACACCCGCACCCGCAGCGATCCGCTCGGCAGCTCCTCGATCTCGCCGCGGGTCTGTCGCCGCTCGCCGGATTCCCGTGTCATGGAGCCACCTTAGTGGCTCGTCCGTATAGCTCCATATCTAGCTCCACGACGGCGCGGGCGCTCACCGGTCGCGAGCCGTTCTCCCGCTGACAGTCCGCGAACCGCCGGCATCGGCGGAAGGCGCGAGATAGCCTGAGGGCCCTCGTTGTTCGGCCGACCGGTCCGCCGGGAAAGCGGGTCGACGTGCGTCATTCTGTGCTTGCCGGGGCCCGGCGCAGGCTGGTCGGCCGGGTGCGCCGCGGGACCGGTCCGCCGGAGGTCGCGGTCGCCGTGGCGACGACGAGCGGGCTGGCGGTCGTGGACGCCGCGACGGGGGACCGGATGGTGCTCGCCGGGCTGCTGGCGGTCGGCCCGTGCCTCGCCGCGGTGTCGGGACGGCCGCGCATCGTCGCGGCGACCGGGGCGTACGTGCTGGTGCTGATCAGCCTGCTCGCCTGGTGGCCCAACCGGATCTGGGGAACGCAGCACCACCTGCTGTACCTGGCGGCGACAACCGCAGTCACCGTGGTGAGCATCGTCGTGGCGGATCGGGTCCGGAGCCTGCAACGGGCGGAGAGCCGCGCGCAGGGGCACCGGCGGGCGTTCGCGGCGATCGTCGAGCACTCCGAGGACGCGATCATCGCCGTCGATCTCGACGGAACGATCACCGGGTGGAATTCCGGCGCGGAGCAGATCTACGGATACAGCGCCGCCGAGATGATCGGAGCCTCCAGCCAAGCCTTCCAGAGCCGGGTTCGGCCCGAGGGCGTGGACGCGTCGGACGCGCGCGACATCTGGGCGCGGATCCTCGCCGGCGAGCGGCACATCCGCTACGACACCCGGCGGCGGCACCGGGACGGCCGGGTCATGGACGTGTCGATGACGGTGTCCCCGATCCTGGACGACGACGCGGCCGTCGTCGGGATCTCCTCGATCTGCCGCGACATCAGCGCGACGAAGCAGGCCGAGCAGGCGCAGCGGGCCGCCGAGGAACGTTCCCAGCAGGCGCAGCGCATGGCCAGCCTGGGTCAGCTCGCCGCCGGGGTGGCGCACGACTTCAACAACCTGCTGGGGATCATTCTCAACTACACCGCGTTCGCGGCCGACCGGGCCGACGACATCGCCGACGACGCGATCGGTTCCGACCTGGGCCGGGTGCGGGTCGCCGCCGAACGAGCCGTGGGGCTCACCCGCCAGCTGCTCACGTTCACCCGCGAGGACACCGTCCGGCCGGAGGTCCTCGACGTCAACGCGGCGATCACCGAGGCCAGAGACCTGCTGGCACGCACCATCGGCGCGCACATCGAACTCATCGCGGTCCCGTCCCCGGTGCCGCTGATGATCTACGCCGACGCCGGACGGGTTCAGCAGATCCTGGTCAACCTGGCGGTGAACGCCCGCGACGCGATGCCCGAGGGCGGCACCCTCGTGATCGAGGCCGCGGCCGCCGATCCCGGCGAGCGGCAGCCGCCGCTGCGGCCCGCACCGACCGGCGGGCGGCACGTCCGGCTGCTCGTCAGTGACACGGGTACGGGGATGAGCACGGAGGTCGCCGACCGCATCTTCGAGCCGTTCTACACCACCAAACCGCGCGGGCAGGGCACCGGGCTCGGCCTCGCCACCGTCTACGGCATCGTCACCGAGGCCGGCGGCAGCATCCAGGTCTCGTCCGAGCCCGGCGTCGGTACGACCTTCGTCGTGTACGTCCCCCTCGTCGACGCGCCGGAGCCGTTGACACCCGGCGTCCCGCCGGGCCCGGCCCGGGTGCCACCGGGGCGGGGTCAGACCATCCTGGTCGTGGAGGACGAACCCGTGCTCGGGTACGGCGTCGCCCGCATGCTCGAAGGCAACGGCTACCGGGTCCTGTCCGCCGACGGGGCCGCCGTGGCGCTGGACCTGCACGCCGAGCACGGTTGCGACCTGCTCCTCACCGACATCGTCATGCCCGACACGTCCGGCCGGCGGCTCGCCGACCTCCTGCACCAGCGGGAGCCCGACCTGCCCGTGCTGTTCATGTCGGGCTACCCGGACGGGCAACTCGGCACGGCGCACCCGGGCGGCGAGGAAGTCACCTTCATCGAGAAGCCCTTCACCGCGGACCGGCTGCTCACCGAGGTGCACCGGGCGCTCGCCCCCGCGGTCGACGGCGCCGATCCGCTCGCCGCGGGCCCCGAGCGCCGGAACGTCGCGGGCTGACCCGCTCTACAGCGGACACTCGCTACGATCGGCGCCACGATGCGGCCACCACGGCCGCCCAGGGACCGAAGGGCGGCCATGGAAGACGCCGTCGTAACCATGCTCGCCATCGCCGCGGCGCCCGGTGCCATCGCGGGCATCTTCGGCGCGACCGCCGCGCATCGGCGAGGGCTGGGCCGGCGGTTGCGGCGGGCCGTACCCATGACCTGCCGGGAGCTGGCGGCCGCGGACCAGGCACCGAAGCTGGTCGTCGTGACCGGACGGGTCCAGCCCGGCCCGACCGGGCAGCTGACCGCGCCCGTCACCCAAAGACCGTGCCTGTGGTGGCGGGTGGACGAGACGCACACCTACGAGCAGGAACTCCGCACATACACCACCAGCGCGGTGACCCACCGCGCCCAGGCCATTGTGGAACTGTCCGACGACACCGGCTCGGTTCTGCTCGACGGCCAGGTGTTCGACCGGTTCCTCGCGGTGTACGACATCGACAACCCGACCGGGTTCCAGCTGGCGACGCACGACATCGTGAAGGGCGAACGCGGCGGTCGCCGGAAACTGCTCGCCCGCCTGAGCGAGCTGGGCATCTGCGACTACGCCGACGACCCGCCGGCGAGCTTCACGTTCCATGAGATGCGGGTCGACGAATACCGGAGGGTCACCGTGCTCGGCGCCCCGGTCCGGCACGGGCCCGGCTGGCGGCTGACCGCCCTGCGCGGCGGCGGCAGCTCGACCCAGGATCTGGCGACCCTGCTCGCGGACGCCGACCGCGAGGCGGCGGGCCTGTACCGCTTCGCGCGGGCATTCGCCATGGTCTCCGGCGGGCTGCTCGCGGTCGCCGGGGTGGCCCAGGTCGCCGTGCTCTGGTGAAGGGCCCACTCGGCGGGTTGGCTCATTCGCGGGCGCGGCCGAGGTAGCGGTCGGCGACCGCGGCGGGCTGTTCGGTGATCCGGCCCTCCGCCAGGTCGCGGGCCAGCCGCAGATACTGCGCGTGCGTCCAGGCCAGCGGCGTCGCGGAGAAGGTGGGTGTGCCGGGCTCGAAGCCTGGCCGCCCGGCCGGGGACGTACGGTCCCAGACCTGCTCGGGGAGCATGCCGCCCGGGCCGGTGGCGCGGGCCATCGCGGCCAGCCGTGAGGAGGCCGCGCCCAGGTCACCGGCGGCGATCTCGTACTCGCCGCGTTCGCCGCTGAGTAGCGGCCACGCCCGGCCGCGGGAGACGAGCGAGCCGTCGGGCTCGTTGAATTCCCACTGGCTGCCGTCGAGTTGCTCGCCGAAGCCGTCGAACGAGGCCCGGTGCCAGAAGAAGCCGCGCTGGGTGACCACGCCGAGCTGCGCGTCGACCACGGCCAGGGTGTTGACCACGTCGGCGTCGGAGGGCGGCAGGACGCCGAGGCGTACCAGATCGAGGAAGCTGGGATCGACCACTCGGCGCTGGTCCACGTCGACCGGGCCGCTGTCGCCGATGGCGTAGGTCGTGCCGGCGTTCGGGTTGCCGTCCTTGGTCAGGCGCAGGAAGTAGGGCCTGGCCGAGTACGGGCCGTTGGCCGTCACCGTCCAGGACTTGAGGCGGGCCCGCCACGAGTCGGCCGTCGCGAGATACCGCCGGGCCGAGGGCAGCTCGCCGTGGGAGCGCGCGATCGAGGCGGCGCACACCAGGCCGGCGATCGCCGTGGCGATGGTGTTGGGGGAGTAGCCCGACTGGTTCTCCCAGCGCTCCTGCGGCGTGAAAGGCGCACCGGGATAGCCGGCCAGGAAGTCGGCCGCCCGCCGGACCCCAGGCCAGGTGTCCGCGCGACCCAGCTGGTAGGCCAGCACGATGGGCAGCGCCACCTCGTCGAGTTGCAGGCCGCCCCACACGGGTGTGCCATCGACCTGGGAATTCTGGGGGAACGAGCCGTCCGGCCGCTGCTGCACGCCGAACAGGAAGTCGAGGGCGCGACCGGCGCCGGCCCGGTCACCGGCGGCGATCAGACCGGTGGCGACCTGGTAGAGATCCCGGGACCACACCAGGTGGTAGGGCCCGGACGGATCATCGGTGCCGAACGCCCACGGCGAGGCCGGCGCCGCGACGTACGCCCCGGGGTTGATCTTGTCTTCCGAGGCCGCGAGGATCAGCGCCGAGGTGCGGTAGAGCTGCCGCTGCGCGGCGCCGCGCAACACCCGCGGTGGATCGCTCAGGCCGGCCAGATAGCGCTTCCAGCCGTACGCGTAGGAGCGGGCGACGCTCCGGAAGCCCTCCCGGAGCGACCGGCGGGCGGTGGTCAGCGCGTCGGCGGCGGAGCCGGCGAATCCCAGCGCCAGGGTGGTGTGCCGCCCGCGCAACGCCGCCGTCTGCACCAGATTGCCGGCCGCGGCCGAGGAGTAGCGCCAGTCCATCCGCCCGTCACGCAGGTCGGTGAGCCCGTCGCTGACCCCGGCGAACCCGCTGGACGTAGCGGAGAAGGAGCCGGCCAGCGCGCTGGACACCGCGCCGTCCGTGGCTACGAGAGCCCCGCCGGAGGTGCGCCCCGAGTCGCCACCCCGGGAGTTGCCCAGGGTCGGATCGTAGATCGCGAACAGGTCGTAGCCCCCGGGCGCCGCGAAGGAGAGGTCGACCAGGACCGTCGACCGGGCCGGGTCGGTGGTGTAGTCGGCGGTGAGCCGCCACCGGGCCCCGGCGAAGGTCTGCCGGAAGCGCAGGCCGTCGAGTTGCTCGGTGCGGACGTCGGCCTTGGCGACGCCGCCCCGGAAGGTCACGACGAAGGTGAGGGACCGGGCGCTCGGGCCGCCGATCGTCGGATAGAAGATCTCGCCCAGCCCGCCCTCGCGCTGCACGGTCGCCCAGACCCGGCTCTCCCGCGTCCGCGAGGTGAGCAGCCCCGACTTGCCGGCGGGCAGATACTGCTGATCAACGCCGGGAGCGCCCGGGGCGGTGCCGCTCGCCGGGGTGGCGCCGTTCGCTGGGGTGGCGCCGCTCGCTAGGGCGGTGCCGCTCGCCGGGGCGGCGGGCGTGAGTCCGAGCGTGGCCACCAGCAGCAGGGGCATGGCCGGCAGGATCGGTGTCACATCGACCTCCTTGACGACAGGCTCTCTCGGTCTACACCGGCCGGTCCTAGATCGCATTCGCTCCCGGGCAGCCCGGCCGCCCCGCTGCACCGATCCCGACAACAGCGATGACAGCCGGTCCGGGCGATGGCATGCTGACGCGAATGAAGCAGCCGGTGCGGTTCGCCGCCACACCCGCGGGCGGCGTCGCATACTCGATGACGGGAAGCGGGCCGCCGCTCATATACGCGCTCGGCTGGGTGTCGCACCTCGGCGCGATGGGGGAGGACCCGGAGCACCGGCGGTTCGTCGAGGCGCTCGCCCGGGAGCACACCGTCATCCGGTACGACAAGATCGGCTGTGGCCTGTCCGACCGGTCCCGGACCGAATTCACTATGGAGTCCGAACTGGCGACGCTGGAAGCGCTGGTCGAGCACCTGGGACTCAAGCGGTTCGCGCTGTTCGGCTCCTGCGAAGGCGGGCAGGTCGCGGCGGCGTACGCGGTGCGGCACCCGGAGCTCCTGTCGGCGCTGATCATGTACGGCAGCTGCGCCCGCGGCGCCGACCTGGCCCAGGACGAGGTCAGGCGGTCGGTGTTGTCCCTGGTCCGGGCGCACTGGGGACTGGGCTCACGGGTGCTCGCCGACATCTGGCTCCCGGGCGCCCCCGCCGAGCAGACCGCGACGTTCGCCGAGGTGCAACGGGCCGCGGCGACCGCCGACATGGCCGCCGAACTGCTGGACATGTTCTACCGGTTCGACGTCGCCGACCTGCTGCCGAAGGTCCGGGTGCCGACACTCGTGGCCCACCGGAGGGGCAGCCGGGCGGTCCGCTTCGAACTCGGCCGGGAGTTGGCCGCGCTGATCCCGGGCGCGCAACTGGTCGCGCTGGAAGGCCGGATGCAGCCGATCTACGCCGAGGGCGCCGACGCCGCGGCGTCGACCCTGCTGTCGTTCCTGCGAGATCAGGGCGGCACGAGAGGCCCGAGGGTCGGCGGCGCCCCGCTGACCGCCCGGGAGCTCCAGGTCACCGACCTGATCGCCGACGGCTTCACGAACGCCGAGATCGCCCGGGCCCTCTTCGTGTCGGTCCGGACGGTGGACACACACGTCGACCACGTCCGCACCAAGCTCGGCGTCCGGGCCCGCACCCAGATCGCGGTCTGGGCCCGGCTGACTCCTTCCCGGTAGGTTCAGCTTCCGGCACGGCAGCGGCCGTTCGAGATCGGGTTCGGGGTTGGGCGCTGGCCTTTTGGTGCCGGCTGGGACTGGTCTGGCCTTTCGCTGCCTGCTGCGGCATCCCGCCTTTGCCCGGTATGCGGCGGTTACGTCGTGCCCGGCCGGGGTGTCGTCGGCGATGCAGTCTTGTGTCGGGCATGGGGTTATCCACAGGGCGCCTTCGTCCTGCCGTACGTCTGTGCCAAGTTGGTCGGGTGTTAGACCTGGTGTCCGAAGCCCGCGCCTGAACCGGCCCGCGGTCGACGCGCTGACGCGGGAACGTCGCTGGAACCACAATCTGCGCCCGCACATCCCCGTCGCTCCGGACCTGATGATCAAGGCAACGTGACTGATCACGCCGTTGAGGCAACCGGACAACCAAGAAACGTACTCATAGCCGAGATGAGCGCACCTGATCATGCCGAGGGGTGGGCACCCTGCCTTAACGTCGCAGTTATTTGGAATGCCACCAATCCAGGAAATCATGTAGATTCACTCTCGCGGGAGTCGTAACGACCCGAGCGCTGATGGTGTATGTACCGCTGATCCCTTTTGAAACACCGCTAAAGCGCCGACTTGTTGATCGTGCAAATTTGGCCGGCCTTCGTAAGCTTGACGGTAGTAGGTTCTGAGCTCATCTGCGAAGGGGCGCGCCATGCCTCGTCGAGGCCCACGCTGGATTTGGGGCGGTCGGATTGCCTTCTTCGCGCTGACGGTCGGGCTCATGATCTACCTGACCGAGGCCGGCTTGGACCGTGCGGACAAGATCGCAAGTCGTCTTGGAGCCGTCGCTGCGGTTCTTGCCTTGGGCGTGCCCTACCTATTACGCCGACCGCAGGAAACGACAGCGGCGAACCGAGACCATATCGAGCAGACCGGTAAGCCTCCACGCGTCCAGGAAGCAGCATTTCTTCAGTATATCGATGGCTCGTTTCCCGGATTTCGAAATTTGAGGATGACTGGAATGAGGCAATGCCGTCGTGCCGAATTGCGGATGTGATGGCTTGGATGTTGCAGCGATTGGCGAGGCAGGGTTGTGGACTCGGGCTGTGTTGTCCGCACCGCTGGTGGGTCAGCGTCGCAGGGCCGCATCAACTCGGTCGACGTTGTCCGACCAGGGCCGCGCGGGAACGACGGGGACACCGATCCGTGTGGCCCGGACTGACAGCTCAGCATCGAAACGCGCGCTCACGACGGCGCGGAGCCGTTGCTCTGCTGCACCTGACTCGCGGGCCAGGTAGTTCGCGACGATCTGATCCTCGTCCGGCTCAGAGATCACCACCGTCCTGACCCTGTCATCGAAGCCGGCCGCGAAGTCTGGCAGCAGGTAGTCGCCCTCCATGACAACCGGCGCCGCGGACTCGATGTGATCGGTGATGACGGCTTCGATCCCAGACCGCATCGCCTCCGCCACAGCGATCGTGTGCTCGACGATCCGCGCCGGCGTCCACTGCCGCGCTGCGATGTTCGTGTCCCACAGATGCAGCGTCGGCGACTGCTCGGGCGTGGTCAGCGCCTTGACAGCGGTCACCATGTCGTCGACTTCAGCGAGCGGCACGCTATACCGGCGGGCCAACGCGATCGCGATGTGCGACTTACCGATGCCAGACGCGCCACAGATAAGCGTGACGGTCCAGGAGGGGGCAGGGACAAGATTACCCATGCGAATGATCTTTGCCGATCACCGCAAGCCGACCCGGACGACCCGGTCGTCCATCCTCTTCTGCCGCGATGTGCTCGCTGCGGAGCGTGGCTCTCTTCGGTTGGGCTGGCCTGCTCGTTCTCGCCGGTGGGCGGTGGCGGGAAATCGTCGGGTGTGGCCGGTGCGGGTTCGGTAGCGTTGCCGCTCATGATCGAGTTGGTGCAGGAGCACACGATCCTGGCGGTGGGGTGGTCGGGTCGCGAGCGTACGGGCTGGACGGGCCTGGCTCTTATCATGACCGGCGGGGTGTGTACGCGGCGCTGACGCGCTGGTTCTGGCACCTCGAGAAGCCGCCCACCCACCTCGACGGGCCGGCCGTTAGCCGAAGGGCGGTCGGTGCACAACGGCTGGCGGGCTGCCAAGGGCGACTGTCGCCCCAGCGCCACCAGCAGAACGGCCAGCGCCGCTTTCCTGATCGCGACTCGTCCCCGGGTGCCGCGAGCGCCTGCGAGGTGGGCCCGGAACTGAAGGACGTGCGACCGGAGGCTCTGCCAGTGGACCTTGTCCGGCGGGTTCGCGACTATGGCTCGGGCCGGCCCGGCTGTGACAGCGCCCGGTTAGGATCGCCTGCTGTGGCTGAGATCGATGGCGTCGACCGGAGTTTCGCTCTTGCCGCGCTGCAAGACAACGGCTTCGTTGTGCTGCGCGCGTTGCTGTCCGATGCCGAGCTCGCCGCAGCCCGCGATCACGCGGATGACCTTCTGAGCGGGGCCGGCTGGAGCGACAACGATTTCGACGGCCGGCGCACCAGGCGTGTCTACTCCCTGCTGAGCCGCGCCGGTTCCCTCGAACCGCTGCTGCTCCACCCCGAAGTGCATCACCTCGTCACAGCGGGCCTGGGTGAGGTCTACCAGTTCGGCATGCTGTTCCTGTCTGCCGTGGATCCGGGCCAGGGTGCCCAGCAGCCGCATTTCGACGCGGGGGTCTACCCGCTTCCCCGGGAGGTGGAAGCAGAGATCAACGTCATCTGGGCACTCGATGACTTCACCCCCAGCAACGGTGCCACCTTGATCGCTCCGGGCAGCCACCTCTGGACCGCCGGACGCCGTCCGCAGCCGCAGGAGCTTGTTCCGGCGATCATGCCCGCCGGCAGTGCGCTGGTCTACAGCGGCCGCCTGTGGCACGCTGCCGGGCACAACAGCGCCGAGACCACACGCCGAGCCCTGATCTGCGAGCACGTCCTGCCCTGGCTCCGTCCCGCCGACAACCACATCCTGGCCACCGGCATCGACCAGCTACGGGGTCTGACTCCCGACCTTCGGCGCCTGGCTGGAGTGGCGCCGGCCAGCGATTACCTGGGATTCGTCGCGGGCCAAGACCTTGAGCAATGGCTGCGACAGGCGTCTTCTGACTGACATCCGCCGATCCGCGTTCGCAGCCGAGCGCCCACCAACGAACGGAGGCGCAGATCTGCTGACAACGCCCCAACTGACGTGGTGGGCGTTCCCATCCCTGGCCGAGGTGCCGCAATCTCTGAAGTATGACGGCGAGTGCAGCGCGCACCGTATCGATCAGGTTGATCGTGACGTCGTCGATGTTGCCGACCTCGTCGACGACACCGGCGGTGGGTGAGACGCCGCTTGATCGTCCCCGACGGAGACGATCACGATGTCGTTCGTGGACCCGCACATTTCTGGCATGACCGAAGGAGCCAGCCAGGTGATCGCTGCTCGATACCGGTTGATCGAACGGCTCGGTCACGGTGGCATGGGGGTGGTGTGGCGGGCCCGGGACGAGGTCCTGGCCGCGAGGTGGGGGCAAGGAGATCCGTCTGCTGACTGACGGGTCGCCGCCGGCCGGCCTCGCCCGTTGTTCATCAACGACAACAGCGCTGCCCTCACCGGCGGCGGCGTCGCCGCGGTCGACTCCACCGCGACCACACTCACCCAAACCGCTGTGACGTCCAACAGCGCGGGCCAGAACGCCGGCGGCGTCTACCGCCGGAACGGCACCATGACCACCACCGGCTCACCGATCAGCGCCAACACGCCGGACAACTGCGTCGGCAGCGCTCCGGCGGCTCCCACCTGCACCGGCTGATCGTCGCGCGCCAACGGACTCCATGCCCGTGCGCCGGCTGCCGAAGGATCGGCAACCGGCGCACGATCCTGCGACCACTGAGCGCATCGAACGCACGGCGGGCAACGCTGTGCCTCCCGACAAAACCGTCCGTGCTGGTCGACATGAGACGGTATGACTACGCGATGGTGCACTGCGAGGCTTCCCTTCGAGAACGGCCGCAGCCGCAGCCGGGCCGGACCTCAGGGCCGTCGGCTGAGATTCGTCTTCACCTCGATCTCTCGTAAGCCCTGGTCGGTGGCGACGACCAGGGCGCCGGTGACGGGGTCGGCGGCCGCCGCGTTCGCCGTGCCGTCGACCGGCAGCACGGCGAGAGGATTGCCGTCGTTGGTGCTGAGCAGCACGACCGTGCCGTCGAAGCCGAGTGCGATCATCTCGCCGTCCGGGGTGATGCACGGCTTCGTGAACCAGCCCATCGGCGCTCCGACCGCCGCCAGCGGCGCGCGCATGCCAGTCGTCTCGGCGTCGATCGCACGCTGCCAGATCACGTTGCCGTCGGTGTCGGTCAGCAGCACGTCGCCGCGCCAGCCGGGAGCACGTCGCTCGTTGTCGATGGCCGAGGTTTCCCAGATCACCAGGTAGCGGCTGTCCGGGGTGAACACGGCGGCCGGGATCGTGTCGCGGGCCGGCCGCTCGATCTCGGTGACAAGCTCGAGCCCTCCGTGGGCCGTGACGCGGTCGATGCGTACGTGGGCGCCGCCCTGGAACGAGCAGGTCGTCGCGAGAAGCGAGCCGTCGGGAGAGAAGTTCACGCAGTTGGTCCGCTCGCCGGCCTCGGCGTCGGCGGTGATCTGCCGGGTGTCCGGGTCGAAGAGCACGACCCGTTCGGGGTGGCCGGCCGCGGCCAGCCACCGGCCGTCCGGGGAGAAAGCCAGGGCGGTGACGTCCTCAAGCCCACGGAGCGGCTCCGGGTCGGTGAGGTCGTCGTCGCGAAGTTCGGCGAGGGCGTCGACGGGTGCGACCGCGATCAGCCGGCGTCGCGGATGGACGGCGAGGTCGTGGATCGCGGCGTGCTCGGTCGGGACGATCACCTCGGGCCGTGACGGCCGGTCGAGCCGCCAGCGGACCAGGGTCGCGTGTCCGGCGACGCTGTAGGCGACGCGTCCGTCTCTGCCCATGTGTAATGCGCTTTGTGCGCTGCCGGCGATGATCGTGGGACTGGTGGGCTCGGCGAGCGATCCGCCCGCTGCCGCCAGGAGGGTGCGTATCTCCTGCGGTCCGCGGCTGCGAGCGAGGTGGATCGGGCTGCTGCCACCGTGATCGCGCACGACCGGGTCAGCGCTCTCTGCCAGCAGGAGCGCGACCAACTCGGTGTCGCCGTCCCAGACCGCACGATGCAGCGGCGTCTGGCCCTGGTCGTCTCGGGCCTCGATGTCCGCGCCGGCGTCCAGCAGCACTCGCGCCTTGGCTGCGCCGGCATGGTGCAGCGGCGTACCCCCTCGATGATCCCGCGCGCTGAGCGAGGCACCGCATCGCAGTAGGACTGCGGTTACCTCGCGGTCCTGGGCGCAGTGCAGCGGCGTTTGCCGGAACTCGTTGTGCTGATCGGCAGTGACGTCGCGACCGGCCCGGAACAACAACTCGGCGATCTCTCCGGTCGCCGCGCGGTGCAGCGGCGTGTCCCCGTTGTCGCGCCGGACTCGGGCATCAGCTCCCGCCTCGAGCAGCATCCGGACCGCGCCGGCCGATCCCGCGGCGGCGGCCGCGTGCAGCGGTGTCTCGCCCATCCACCCCCGGGCGTTCACCGCTGCCGGATCCTCGTCGAGCACCCGGCCCAACACAAGCAGATCGCCGTCTCGCGCGGATGTGATCACCGTCGGCTCCTGCACCGGTCACCGCCCTATCGGCATCTGCGCTGCCGCACTACCTGCTTTGTGCGCTGCCCTTACCCGTCCTTGCGGTCCAGCGCGATCAGCGGGATCCGGCGGGTCGTCTTGGCCTGGTAGCCGGCGAAGCCGGGCATTGCCGCGATCACCCGGGCCCAGGTCTGCTCGTAGTCGTCGCCGGTGATCTCGGCCGCGCGGACCTTGAGGGTCTCCGAGCCGAGCTCGATCGTCGTGTCGGGGTTGGCCCGCAGGTTGAAGAACCAGTCCGGATGCTGCGGGGCGCCGGCCTTGGAGGCCGCGATGACCAGACGGTCGCCGTCGTCGTAGTAGGCCAGCGGGTTGACCCGGACGGTGCCGGTCCGGGCGCCGGTGTGGTGCAACAGCAGCAGCGCGTCCCCGAACTGGGCGACCCCCTTGCCGCCTCGGGCGCGGAACTGCTCGATGATCGTCGTATTCCAGTCACTCACCCCGACAACTTATCCCGGTGATCGCCGCCGGAACCCCAGGCATGATCACAAAGGCTGCTGCCGTAGTAGGTATTTTCGCGGGATCTCCGCGCGGAAAGCCGCCCATCAGCTCCGTAAGGCAACCGATTCGGCCGCCCGGCCCGCGCCGATAGCGTCGGGTCATGTCGAACGGAGAGATCGTTATCGACCCGGCCTTCGAGGGGCCGGCCGGGTCCGCGCACGGTGGCTACACCTGCGGGACGCTCGCGCCGTATCTGTCGGCCGACGCCGAGATCACGTTGCGCGCGCCGGTGCCGCTCGGGACCGCGCTGAAGCTCGCGCCTTACGACGGCGGTCTGGCGTTGCACGACGGGCCGGCAGTAGTCGCCGAGGGTTCGTCGACGCGGTTGGCGGACGGTGCGCCGGAACCGCCTGCTTTCGCCGAGGCGCTGGCGGCCACCGCGTCCTTCGCGGGGCTGCGCTCCCACCCGTACCCTCGGTGTTTGGGGTGTGGCACCGGCCGCACGGACGCCGTGGCGCTCCGGCTCTTTCCGGGCCCGCTCGGCGGGCGGGATCTCGTCGCCGCGGTCTGGTATCCGGGCCGTGACGCCACCGCCGGCGGCCTGATCCGGCCGGAGTTCGCGTGGGCGGCGCTGGACTGCCCGGGTGGCTGGGCGGCGGTTCGCTTCGGGCGGGTCGACCGGCCCGCCGTGCTCGGCCGGATGGCGGCGCGGCTGCTGGAGCCGATCGCGGCGCAGAGCGCGCACATCGTGGTCGGCTGGCTGGCGGGCGTTTCCGGCCGCAAGCTGACGGCGGGGTCGGCTCTCTACTCCCGGGACGGGGTTCTGCAGGGCTTCTCGCGGCAGACCTGGATCACGGTCGCGGAGCCCGGGACGCGGTCATGAGGCGGGGCGTCGCGGTCACCCCGTTGGAGATCCGCCGCGATGTCATCGTGCGCGCGGCCGTGCTCGCTGACGAGCTTGGCTACGAGTTCTTCTCCGTCGCCGAGGGCTGGGGTCTGGATTCGACCATCCTGCTGGCCGAGCTCGCCGCCGCGACCCGGCGGATCACGCTCGCGGCCGGCGTTCTGTCGGTCTGGAGCCGCTCGCCCGCGACGATCGCGATGACCGCCGCGACCCTGCACCGGCTCTCCGGTGGCCGGTTCGTGCTCGGGCTGGGCGCGAGCACCCGCCAGCTCGTGGAGGGCTGGCACGACATCGGGTACGACCGCCCGGCGGCCCGCCTGCGAGCCGTCACCGGTCGGGTTCGCGCGCTCCTGGACGGTGAGCGGCTGGCGCCGTCGGCCGTGCCGGCGGCCAGGGCGCTGCGGCTGGGCCAGCCGCCCGTGCCCGAGCTGCCGATCTGGCTCGCCGCGACCGGTGAGCGGACCCTCGGGGTCGCCGCCGACCTGGCCGACGGCTGGTATCCGCTGTATCTGCGCCGCGACCGGGTGCGCGAGCTCGGCGCCAGCATGAACGCGCGGCGCGCGGCGGCGCGCCCGATCACCGTCGCGGCCGGGCCGTTCACGGTCGTCGACCCGGACCTCACGGCGGCGCGGGCGGTCGCGGCGGCGAGCACCACGGCGTACCTGGCGGCGATGGGCGACATCTATCCCCGCGTGCTCGCGGGTCAGGGTCTCGCGGCCGAGGTCGAGCTCGTCCGGTCCACCAGGACGATCCCGGGCGAGGCGCAGATCCTGCTCGACGAGTTCACCGCCTACGGCACCGAGGCGATGGTCCGGGAGCAACTTGAGCGGTGGGACGCGGCGGTCGACGTCACCATGGTCGGGCTGCCGCCCGGCCTGCCGTGGCCCCGGATCGAGGCCACGATCCGCGCCGCCGCGAGCTCCACGCCCGGCTAGCGCGCGTTCGCCATCAGCAGCTCGCGGGTGGCCTCGAGGTGGGCGCGCATGGCGTCCTCCGCGGCGGCGCCGTCGCGGGCCAGGACGGCGGTGACCACCGGCTCGTGCTCGGCGTGGATCTCGGCCAGGCTGCGTCCGCTGGCCGTGGTCGGCGGGCCGAGCAGGGCGGTCGTGGTGCGCAGCTGCTCGACGATGGCCGCGGTGCGCGGCTTTCCCGAGGCTCGGAGCAGCAGGTCGTGCAGGGCCCGGTCGGCTGGCCAGAAGGCGGCGTCGTCGCCCCGGCCGGCCGCGGCCGCCATGGTGGCCAGGGCGGAGCGGATGGTGGCGTGCTGCTCGTCGGTGGCCTGCTCGGCCGCCAGGCGGGCGGCGGGCGGTTCGAGGGCGAGGCGGATGCCGATGATCTCCTCGACGTCGTGCGCCCGTGGCGGCAGCACCCGGAAGCCGCGATTGCGGATGATCTCGACCAGCCCCGCCTCCGCGAGCCGGAGCAGCCCCTCGCGGACCGGGCTGCGGGACACCCCGAGCAGGCCCGCCAGCTGGTAGACGGAGTAGGTCTGCTCGGGCACGAGCTCGCCGGCGGCGACCCCGTCGCGCACCGATTGGGCGACGGCGCCGGCGAGGGAGGTCGCCTCGGGCGGGAGGGCAAGCTCAGGCATGAGTAACATGTTACCCATGAGCGACCAGTCCAGCAGCAGCGTGGCGGCGGCCCTCCGGCAGGCCGGCCTCGAGGTGCGGTCCGACGCCGGCACCCGCGGCATGTACGCCTCCGACGCCTCGCTGTACCGGATTCCCCCGCTGGCCGTGGTGCGGCCCCGGCACGTCGACGAGGTGGCCGCGGCGCTGGCCGTCGCCCGGGAGACCGGGGTGCCGCTGACGTCCCGGGGCGCGGGCACCTCGGTGGCGGGCAACGCCGTCGGGCGCGGCATCGTGCTGGACTTCTCCCGGCACCTGAACCGCGTGCTCGAGGTCGACCCGGAGGCCCGGACGGCGGTGGTGGAGCCCGGCACCGTGCACGCCGTCCTGCAGAAGGCTGTGATGCCGCACGGTGTCCGCTTCGGGCCGGACCCGTCGACCCATCCGCGCTGCACGATCGGCGGGATGATCGGTAACAACGCCTGCGGCTCGCGGTCGCTGGCCTACGGCCGCACCTCGGACAACGTGGCGGGGCTGGAGCTGCTGACCGCCGCGGGCGAGAAGTTCACCACCGGACCGGCGGGCGTCCTCGGCGCCGAATCGACGATCTCCGCCGTACGGGAAGTTGTCGGCGCCCGGCTGGCCACGGCCCGGACCGAATTCGATCGATTCGGCCGGCAGGTTTCCGGCTATGCCGTGCAGCACCTGCTGCCCGAGCGCTTCGACCTGACCCGGGCGCTCGTCGGCTCGGAGGGGACGCTCACGGTCATCACCCGGGCGACCGTCAAGCTGGTCGTGGACGCCCCGGTGCGGGTGGTGGTCGTGCTCGGCTTCCCGGACATCGTCGCGGCCGGGGAGGCGGCTCCGGCCGTGGTGGCGCACGGCCCGACGTCCTGCGAAGGGCTCGATTCGCGGCTGCTCGACGTGCTGCGGGCCCGGCGCGGCCCGGACGCCGTCCCGCCGCTGCCGCGCGGCGGTGCCTGGCTCTTCGTCGAGCTGGCCGGCGACGAGGCCGGCGAGGTGGCGGCGCGGGCGCGTCGGCTCGCGGCCGACGGCATCGCCGGCGACGCCCTGGTGGTGATCGATCCCGCCACCCAGGCCCGGCTGTGGCGCATCCGGGAGGACGGCGCGGGCCTGGCCGGGCGGGCACCGTCCGGCAAGCCCGCCTGGCCCGGCTGGGAGGACGCCGCCGTCCCGCCGCAGCGCCTCGGCGCCTACCTCGCCCGTTTCGACGAGCTCGTCGCCTCGTACGACATGACGTCCGCCCCGTTCGGCCACTTCGGCGACGGGTGCATGCACGTCCGGCTCGACCTTCCGCTGGACCAGCCCGGCGGGACGAAGATCATGCGGGAGTTCCTCACCGACGCGGCCCGGCTCGTGGGTGAGTTCGGCGGTTCGCTGTCGGGCGAGCACGGCGACGGCCGCGCCCGATCGGAGCTGCTGCCGCACATGTATTCCCCGGACGCGATCGCCCTGTTCGCCGGGATCAAACACGCCTTCGACCCGGGCAACCTGCTCAACCCCGGCGTGCTGGTCGATCCGGATCCGATCGACGCCGACGTCCGGCCCGCGGGACACTTCCCGCTGAAGCAGCTGGCCATGGCATACCCGCACGACGACGGCGAGCTCGGGCAGGCCGTGCACCGCTGCACCGGCGTCGGCAAGTGCCGCGCCGACAACTCCGCCGCCGGCGGCGTCATGTGCCCCTCCTACCTGGCCACCCGCGAGGAGAAGGATTCCACCCGCGGGCGCGCCCGGGTGCTGCAGGAAGTCGTGCGTGGCGAGCTCGCGTGGTCGGACCCGTCGGTGCACGACGCGATGGACCTGTGCCTGTCCTGCAAGGGCTGTGCCTCCGACTGCCCGACCGGCATCGACATGGCCACCTACAAGTCCGAGGTGCTGCACCAGACCTACCGCCGCAAGCTGCGGCCCCGCTCGCACTACACGCTGGGCAAGCTGCCGCTCTGGGCCCGCCTGGCCGGCTGGACGCCGCGGCTGGCGAACCTCGCCGTCCGGCTGCCCGTGCTCGGCGGGTTCTTCCTGTGGCTGGCGGGTGTGGACAAGCGGCGTTCGGTGCCGGCCTTCGCCCGGCGCCCGTTCCGGCGCACCTTCGTGAAAAACGCGGCCGAGGGCCGCAAACCCGTCGTGCTCTTCGCCGACTCCTTCTCCGACGCCTTCTCACCCGAGGTCGCCGAGGCAACGGTACGGGTGCTGCGCGCCGCCGGGTACGAGCCGCGACTGCCCTCCGGGTCGGTGTGCTGCGGCCTGACCTGGATCACCACCGGTCAGCTCGACGCGGCGAAGAAGATCCTTTCTCGTACGGTCGCAGCGCTCGCCGCCGACGCCCACGACGGCATCCCGATCGTCGGCATCGAGCCCTCCTGCACGGCTGTGCTGCGCTCCGACGTCCACGAGTTGCTCCCCGGTGACGCCGACGCCAAGGCGGTGGCCGGCTCGGTGCGAACCCTCGCCGAGCTGCTCGCGCAGACCCCGGGCTGGACCCCGCCCGACCTGTCCGGCGTCGACGTCATCGCCCAGCCGCACTGCCACCACCACGCCGTCCTGGGTTGGAAGGCCGACGCGGACCTGCTCGCGTCCACCGGGGCCCGGGTGCGGCGGCTGGCCGGGTGCTGCGGGCTGGCCGGAAACTTCGGCGTCGAGATCGGCCACTACGAGGTCTCCGTGGCCGTCGCCGGGCAGAACCTGCTGCCCGCCCTCGACGCCGCCCCCGGCGCCGTCGTGCTGGCCGACGGATTCTCCTGCCGCACCCAGGTCGCCGACCTTCGTGACCGCCCCGCCGTGCACCTGGCCCAGCTGCTCGATCGCTGAGGGATCGGGCCTGCGGATTTCTCTTGCCGCACCGGGGTCGCCGACCTTCGCGTCCGTCCCGCCGCGCAGCTGGTCCAGCTGCTGGAGGATCAGGCCTGTCGGTGCAGCCAGGCCAGGAGGTCAGGCGGGGCCAACTGCGCGGTGCGCTCGTGGTAGCTGTCGAGCTCCTCGGCGCTGAGCGCCTCGCGGCCGGCACCTGAGCGGCCCGCGCGGAAGAAGGCGCGGCTGTCCTTCAGTACGCCACCGCCGTCCGGTGCCAGATCGCCGGCCCGCTGCCGCATCCGGTCGAAGGTGGCGGCCCGCACCAGCTCCGGCCAGCGGTCGGCGGGCACCTCGATGCCCAGCCAGGTCGCGATGCGCCGCATCTCGGCGTCCAGGCCGCTGCGCAGGTCGTCATAGTGCACCAGGAGCACATTCGGCTCGTGACGGCGTTGCCAGGCGTCCCGCAGGTGCCACATCACGCCGGGCAACGAGTCGAGCGCCTCTCGTGGATCGGGGTCGCCCGCGATCCACTCCCGCAGCCACGGATGCAGTGGCCGCCGCGGGGGTGCCGGCTCAGTGGGTGGGGGTGCGGGCTTGCTGCGTGGGGGTGCGGGCTCGCTGGGCGGCGGTGCGGGCTCGCTGGGCGGCGGTGCGCCGGTGAGCTGGTGCAGGCGGTCACGGTCGATGTTGTCGATGTGGTGGTACAGCGACACGGCCATGTCCAGCGGATGGCGGGCCACCACGATGTAGGCCACCGAGGCGTCGAGCGGCACGCCGTCGAGCGGGGTGTGGGTCTTGATGAAGCGTCGATGCCGCTGGGCCGCGAGGCTGTCGTAGACCTCCTGGCGCGGGACGACCAGCCAGTCCAGCCAGGGCGACAGCTGCGACAGCGGCGCCGGCAGGTCGGCGGTCCGGAGGACCAGCAGCGCGCAGATCATCTGCATCCAGGTGGTGCCGTTCTTGGAACGGGTGCTGATGACGATGTCGCCCGGCCGGAACGCGAAGTCGAGCCATCGGGCGCTGTCCTCGTCGGCGGAGCGGTAGTGCACAGGGGTCGGCATTTCCGGCAGCCTAGAGAGTCGGCACCATCGGCCGCCGCTCAATATCGCCCGCCGATCCGGCGCCCGGATCCACTTGCGAGCCTGCTCCGGATCGATGACGTCGGGCTCGCGGACTCGTTCTCCGCCGGCACGGTGCCGGAGAGGTTCGTGCCGTTGGCGAGGAAGGCCCGGGGCTCTTGACGGCCCCGTTCCGTTATCGCGTTTCGACGCCGAATCGCAGGACGGTGGTGGACCGGTAGGTCTGCCCGGGGCGGAGCACGGTGGAGGGGAAGTCCGGCTGGTTGGGGGAGTCGGGGAAGTGCTGGGTCTCCAGGGCCAGGCCGTCCCCCTGCCGGTACAGGCGGCCGCTGGTGCCGGCGATGGTGCCGTCGAGGAAGTTGCCGGAGTAGAACTGCAGGCCCGGCTCGGTGGTGCGCACGCTCAGCGTCCGCCCCGAGACGGGCTCGGTGAGCTGCGCGGCCTCTGCCAGGCCGTCGCCCTGCCGGTCGAGCACCCAGTTGTGGTCATAGCCGCCGGCGTGCCGCAGCTGGGTGTCGTCGGTGCGCAGGCGTGACCCGACGGGGGTGGGCTGCCGGAAATCGAGCGGGGTGCCGGACACCGGGGCGATCCGGCCGGTGGGGATGAGCCCCGCGTCGACCGGGGTGTAGTGGGACGCGTTGATCCGCAGCTCGTGGCCGTAGATGTCGCCGCTGCCCTCGCCGGCGAGGTTGAAGTAGCTGTGGTTGGTCAGGTTGACCACGGTGGGCGCGTCGGTGGTGGCCCGGTAGTCGATGCGGAGTTCGTGATCCGGGGTGAGGGTGTAGCGCACGTCGACGGTGAGGGCGCCGGGGTAGCCCTGATCGCCGTCGGGGCTGAGGTATCGCAGGTCGAGGCCCACCGTGCCGTCCTGATCCAGCGGGGTGGCCGACCAGCGGCGCTTGTCGAAGCCGGCGGTGCCGCCGTGCAGGCTGTTCGGGCCGTTGTTGACCGGCAGCCGGTGGGTGGCCTGGTCGAGGGCGAACCGGCCCCCGGCGATGCGGTTGCCGTACCGGCCGATGAGCGCACCGAAGTAGGGGCCGGGATTGTCGAGGTAGCCCCGCAGCCGGTCGAAGCCGAGAACGACGTTCGCCGGGTCGCCGTGCCGGTCGGGGACCTCGAGGCTCTGCACGATGCCGCCGTGCGTGAGGAGCGCGACGCGCATGCCGCAGCCGTTGCTGAGCAGGTATCGGTCGACGGGACCCTCGGGCGTCGTGCCCCAATCCTCCCGGCTGATCGAGGAGAGAGGGGCGGCGTCTGCTGCGGAGGAGGACATCGTGATCACGATAGCGGCCTGCGCCCTCGCCCTGTGGTTCAGGTGGGCGCCCTTTTCGGCGGCGAGGTGGTGCCCGCACCGGCGGGCCGGGGGAGGAGACCCGCCGGTGTGGGCTGGGCCGCGGCGTGGGCTGGGCCGCGGTGTGGGTCAGGCCGCGGCGGCCTGGCGGGCCGCGGCGACCGCTTCCCGTACGGTCCGTGCGTCGGCCGGCGTGCCCGTGGGGTCGCCGAAGGCGCCGTACGGGGTGACGTAGACGGGGGCGTCGCGCTGGGTGCGCCAGTTCTCGGCGAGGGCTCCGACGTCGACGGCGTCGTAGCCGATGCTGTCGAGGAACTCGGTGACGGTCCGCTTCACGGCCGGGTCGTCGCCCGCGATCGGCAGGGCGGTGCGGTCCGGCGCGCCCGCCGGCCGGGCCAGCGAGGCCAGGTGCTCGAACCAGATGTTGTTGAAGGCCTTGACCACCTGGGCGGTGGCGAGGTGCTGCTGCAGGAGCTCCCCGGTGGTGGTGGAGCCGTCTTCCAGCTCCGGGAAGCGGCCGTCGCGGTCCGGGTAGTAGTTGTTGGTGTCGATGACCACCTTGCCGGCCAGGGGCGCGGCGGGGACGTCGCGGTAGGCCTTCAGCGGCACGGTGACGATCACGATGTCTCCGGCCGCGGCGGCCTCGGCGGGGGTGCCCGCCCGGGCGTTGGGGCCGAGCTCGGTGACCAGGCTGCGCAGCGTCTCCGGACCGCGGGAGTTGCTCAGCACGACACTGTGACCGGCGGCGACCGCCAGCCGAGCCACGGTGCTGCCGATGTTTCCGCTGCCGATGAGTCCGATTGTCGTCATGTCATCGCGAACTCCTCCCAGCCGTGGCGGATTCCGGTCCCGGGCCGGACATGACCGAGAGCACACCGGGGTCCCGCGGTTCAGTTCGTGAGTGCGGGGCGGCGCAGCGGACGGGTCCGCACCGGCGGCAGCCAGCGCACCAGCGCCGCGGTCGCCGGGTGGGACCCGTAGGCCAGCAGCGCGAGGAAGACGCCGTAGACGGGAAGGTGCCCGAGCAACTCGGTGCCGCCGAACAGCAGCAGGGTCGCGTTGAACGGGATGCCCGCGACCAGCACCGCGACCTGGGGCAGCGCGCCGGAGATCACCAACAGGCCGAACAGCAACTCGGTGGCGCCGGCGACGGCGACGAAGGTGTCCACCGGCAGGTGGATGCCGACCAGGGCGAAGACGTCGAGCTGCGGGTAGAGGTGCACGGTCTCGCGCGCCAGGGCCGGGTTGGCGAGCTTCTCCGCGAATGCGAGCGTGATGAGGGCGCCGCCGGCTCCCAGCCGGAGGCCGAACAGGGCCCGGCGCAGGGTGGCGGCGTCCGGTTCCACCCGGCCGAAGGTGGCGTCCGAGGGCGGCACGAAGGCCAGGAACACCGCGACGCCGAGCAGGTCCATGGCCGAGAGCAGCCCGACCGGCCCGGTGAGCAGCAGGGCCAGCGGCCCGATCACGGCGAGGGCCAGCGCCGCCGGGCGCAGCCGGATGCCGGTGAGGAACCAGATGCCCAGCGCGCCCTCGGCGAGCAGCAGCGCCGCGCCGCCGGTGAGGTGCTCGACCTCGAGATCGTGGGTGAGGAAGTGGCCGGTCACCGCGGCGGCCAGCAGCGAGACGCCGAGGTGAATGGCGAGCAGCCTGGGCACGTACGGGATGATCCGGCCGACGAAGCCCAGCCACCGCAGCTCCGGAGCCGGCAGATAGCGCACCGCGACCTGCCGCCAGAGCACCGCGACCAGGACGACGACGATGATCAGGCCGAGGGTGACCGGCCGCAGTGCGAAGGCCCAGTCGGTGGGGTATGAGCCCGGCTCGTCGACGAACCATTTCTCATGCGCCGACGCGGGGGAGGGCGCGGCCAGCAAGGCTGCGGCGACCCCGACGGCCGGTGCGGCACAACGTCCCAGAATGACCTTCATCGTGCCCGCTCCCCTTCGCCCGGCGCCGATCCGATGCGGCGCCTGTCCTGCTGTACGTCGTCCTTTCTACGGGCCGGTTGAGCTCTGCCGGCCATCCGCGGGACAGGTCAGGACCAAAGTCCCGGGCATTCAGGACCTCCGCGGGCTTCGACCGTCATGTGACAGATCTCGGACACGCGCGGGAGCCCGGTGATGACACGATCGAGTGGTGCAGAAGGAAGCCGCAGCTGTTGTCATCGGCGCTGGAATCGCGGGCCTGGCCGCCGCACGGGTGCTGGCCGACCGGTTCGCCAGGGTGACGGTCGTCGATCGCGACCGCCTGCCGTCCGGGCCGGAGAGCCGCCGTGGCGTGCCGCAGAGCGCCCACCCGCACGCCCTGCTCGCCGTGGGGCGGGAGGCGCTGGAGAAGCTCTTTCCCGGGCTGACCGACGACCTGGTCGAGCGCGGGGCGGTGTGGGCCGACGTGGTCCGTGACGCGGTCGTCTGGCAGCTCGACGGCTATCGGACCCGGGTCGACAGCGGCGTCACCCTGCTCTTCATGACCCGGCCGCTGCTGGAGAGCTGCGTGCGCCGGCGGCTGCGGAGTCTGCCGCAGGTGACCATCCTCGACGAGACCGCGGTGGCGGGACTGGCCGGCCGGCCCGGCGAGCGGGTGTCCGGGGTGGACCTGGCGGATGGCCGCACGCTCGCGGCGGACCTGGTCGTCGATGCCAGCGGGCGCGGCAGCCGCTCCGACCGCTGGCTGCGTGACCTGGAGTTTCCCAGCCCGCCGGAATCCGTGATCACCGTGCGGGTGCACTACACGACGCGGCTGGTGCGCGGCCGGCCGGAGTGTCTGCCGGGGCCTGGCATGATCATCGTCGCCGAGAGCCCGCCGGAGCACCGGCGGTACGGTGCCGCCTTCTCGGTCGAGGGCGACCGGTGGCTGGTGACCCTCGGCGGCTTCCACGGCGCGCAGGCACCGACCGACCCGGCGGGCTATCAGGAATTCGCCGACAGCCTGCCGGACACCCCGATCGCGGAGCTGTTGCGCCACGCCGAGCCGTTGACCGATCCCGTCGCCTACACCTATCCGACCAGCCGGCGCCGCCACTTCGAACGGCTACGCCGGATACCGGCGGGGTACGTGGCCATGGGCGACGCGCTGTGCAGCTTCAATCCCGTGTACGGGCACGGGATGACGGTCGCCGCCCAGGAGGCGCTCACCTTGGCGGAGTGTCTCGATCGGCACCACAGCACCGCCGTACCGATGGCGCGTGACTTCTACCGCCGTACCGGGAAGCTGATCTCCGTGGTCTGGCAGATGGCCGCCTCGACCGATTTCGCCTACCCCGGCACGGAGGGCCCCAGGCCGCGCGGCCTGGCCCTGACCCACTGGTACCAGCGGCAGGTCTTCCGGGCCTGCCATGTCTCGCCCGAGGTCGTCACCACCATGGTCCGGGTGCAGCACCTGCTCGAGCCGGGGTCCGCGCTGCTGCGGCCGGCCATGGTCGCGAAGGTGCTGCGCGCCGCCCGCCGCGCCGGCAAGGTGCCGGAGACGCGGAATGCCTTCCCGGCGCGATCCATTGACCGCCGACTATAGACTTCCTGCGCTCATGTGCTAGGGAAGACTCGTGTTCGCGATGCGAACAGGGGGTGGGACGTGGTCGCCGTCCGCCGCGCATTCGCCGTTCCGCTGTCCGCCGTTCTGTTGTCCGCCGGGCTGTTGGCCGGCTGCGGCGACGAGAAACCCGCCGGCGGCGGCGCGCTGGAGAAGGACACCATCCCGGTGGCCGCGCTGCCCCTGGTGGACGCCGTAGCGGTGCACATCGTGCTCGCCTACCGGCCACGCTGCCGCTCATGGATGAGCCGTTCGGCTCGGTGGACGCGCAGACCCGCGAGGACCTGGAGGATCTGCTGCTGGCCGTGCGCGGCAGCGGCATGACCATCCTGTTCGTCACGCACGACATCGACGAGAGCGTCTACCTCGGCGACCGGGTGATCGTCCTCGGCGGGTCGCCGGCCGGCGTGCTGGCCGACCTGCCGGTGCGGCTGCCGGTGCGCGGCGACCAGATCGCGACCCGCGAGCACCCGGACTTCGTCCGGCTCCGCGCCGACGTGGGCCGAAGGGTACGCGGCAGCGCGGGCACCGTGCCACATTCCGATCGTCCCGGTGAGCCGGCGATTTGACGATCGGCTCGGGCCGGTGGCTCGGTGAGGTATCGGATGTCACGGATCGGATCGCTGTCCGGTCCCAGTGGAAAGCGATCCGATTCGGGAGAGGTGGATCATGAGCGAGACTCGTCGCGGAAGACCAGCCGCAGGGGCACCCTTCGCCGTCGGCGGGGGCGACTCGGCGGGCTTGGGTGCTCTTCCCCGCCCGGTGGCCGTGGTGGTGAGCGGCGGGGGCGTGCTCGGAGCGGCCCACGTCGGCGTCGGATACGCGCTGGAGCAGCGCGGATTCGTCCCGGATCTGATCGTCGGCACCTCGGTGGGCGCCCTGACCGGGGCGATCGCGGCCGCCCACCCCGGCAGCGCCGCGCCGTGGCTGGACCACGTGTGGAGCCGGTTGCGTCGCCATGAGGTGTTTCCGCTCGGCAGCCTGTCGTCGCCGGCCAGCATTTTCGCCGATCGCGGCCTGCGCCGGCTGATCGCGAGGGCCGCGCTGCCGGCGCGGATCGAACAGCTGGCGATCCCCTTCACCGCGGTGGCCATGGACCTGGTCACCGGCGCTCAGGTGCTGCTCGACCACGGAGACCTCGAGTCCGCACTGCTGGCCAGCGCGGCCATTCCCGGGATCCTGCCCCCGGTGGCTCGGGACGGCCGAACGCTCGTGGACGGAGGCGTCATCGCCTACGTCCCCGTGCGGGCCGCCCAGCAGGCCGGGGCGGCCAGCGTGGTGGTGCTGTCGATCGGACCGGAAAGCTGGCCGTTGCGTCCCATCCTTCCCCGGCGGCGGGCCGGTGCGATCGCTGCCCGGGCCGGGACGCTGCTGTTCCACCACCAGATCGAGCGCGACCTGCACGAGGTATCCCAGCACATCCCGACCGTCGTGGTGCCGACCGGCATTCAGGCGTGGCCGACCCCGTGGGACTTCGGCCATTCGCAGCGGCTGATCAGCACCGCTTCCGTCACGGCGGGGCGCTTTCTCGACCGGCTGCGCATAGCGGGCCCCGGCCTGTACCGGGCCGACGACCAACCGGCCTCCGCCGTATCGGGGACCGGCCTGTACCGGGCCGAGGACCAACCGGCCCCCGCCGTATCGAGGGCCGGCCTGTACCGGGCCGAGGACCAACCGGCCCCCGCCGTATCGAGGGCCGGGCGATGAGCACCGTCGCGTTCCTTAACATCGCGATGCACGGACGCGTCAACCCGACGCTGCCCGTCGTGGCTGAGCTTGTTCGTCGCGGGCACTCCGTGAGCTACCACACCTCGCCCGCGTTCCGCGCGGAGATCGCGGCCACCGGCGCGGCCGTGCACCTGTATCCCGGGGGCGACCAGCCGCTGCCCGATCCGCCGATTCCGGTCACGCTGCTGGCGGGGCTCGCGAGCACCACCGTCAGCGTGCTGCCCACGGTGCTCACCGACCTGCGCGGGGTCCGGCCCGACCTGATAGTCCACGACGCCGCCTGCCTGTGGGGTGCGGTCGCAGCCCGGGAACTCGGGGTGCCGGCGGCGTCGTCGTTCACCACCTTCGCGTTCAATCGGCAGGTGCCCAGTCCCACCCGCGGCTCGTGGGACCTGCTGGCCGCGGCGACGGCCCGGCCCGGCACCCTCCGGGGCTACCTGCGGTCGCGCCGGGAGCTGCGCCGCCGCTTCACCACACGTGGGCTGCCGCTGGTCGACCTGGGAAACATCCGCCAGCCGCTCAACCTGGTCTACACCTCGCGGGCCTTCCAGCTCGGCGCCGAGGGCTTCGACGAGTCCTACCGGTTCGTCGGTCCCAGCGTCGGCGCCCGCCCGGTCGACCCGTCGTTCCCGGCCGACCGGCTGCGGGACCCGGTGCTGTACGCCTCGCTGGGTACGGTGTTCAACGCCGATCCCCGGTTGCTGCGCGGCTTCGCCACCGCGCTCGCCCCGCTGGGCGGCACCGTGATCGTCGCGACCGGACAGACCGATCCCGCCGCGCTCGGTCCGCTGCCGGCCAACGTGCTGGCCCGGCGCTCCGTACCGCAGCCGGAGGTGCTGGCACGCGCGGCGCTGTTCATCACCCACGGCGGGATGAACAGCGCCAACGAGGCCCTGTACGCGGGTGTCCCGATGCTGGTCGTCCCGCAGGGCGCCGACCAGCCGCTGGTGGCAGCCCGCGTCGTCGAGCTCGGTGCCGGCCTCTCGATCCGCACCGCGGACGTCAGCGTGGCGGCCGTTCGCGCCCTCGCCCGGCGCCTGCTCGACGAGCCCCGGTTCCGGGCCGCCGCGGACACCCTGCGGGTCGCCCAGCGGCGGGCCGGCGGCTATCGGCGCGCCGCCGACGAGCTCGAGCGCTACCTGCGGGACACCGGTCCGGTCATCCGGCCGGTCGCTGCCGACCTGCCACCGCAGGGCTGACCGATGTCCGCTGTCGTCGTCATCCTGCTGCTGCTCGCCGGGCTGTCCGAGGCCGCCGGGCGCGTCCTGCCCGTGGTGGCACGCCGGTCCGGGGTGTCGCGTACCAGGGCGGTCAGCTTGATGCTGGCCGGCGCCGTGGTCGAAGGCGCGGTGTTCGCGCTCTGGCCGCTGTCCGCGTGGACCCTCGCCGAACTCCTGCTGCCCGCCGCACCGTCCGGCGAGACCGTGCTGGTTTGGACGCCGGCCCTGGTCGCCCCGCTGCTGCTCGCCGCGGTCCTCGCGTTCCCGCTGCTCGGACCGCTGCTGCACCTGCTGCTCCTGGTCGGCGTGGGCACCGGCCTCGCCACGGCGCTCGCCACGGTGACCGGGCTCGGGTGGTGGGTCGCCGCCGGCTGCGTAGCCGGCGCGGGGATCGGCCTCGCGGTCGCCGTCGAGGCCGTCCGCCGGTTGGTCGCCGGACTCCACACGACAAGAGCACCGGAGCCACTGACATGATCGAGTTGGCGTTCCTGCTGCTGCTCGGCGGGCTCGGACCGGTCCTGCTGGCCGAGGCTCTGCTCGCCCGCTACGAGGTGCTGGCCTACGCCGCGGGCTGGCGGACTCCCGCCAGCACACTGCCCGCGGACGTGCCCTACGCCCGGGGCGCGGACCCGGACCGCCCTCCGGACGCCTACCTGGTCTATCTGGACGGCATCGGGAAACGCCGCTTCCGCGACACCCGCGACGGCGGCCAACTGGTCAAGGCGCTGATCGCCGGTGCGCCGGAACTCCGGGTGCTGGGCCAGGTGCTGCCGTACTCCCCGCTGGCCGACCCGCTGGCCGATCGGCCGCTGTGGACCTGGCTGCGCCGCCACCTCGGGCTGCTGCTGTTCCTGCACAACGTCATGCAGATCTTCATCGCCGCCGACCACCGGTACCGCCCCCTGTACAACCGCGCGGTCGGCACGCAGATCGCCGCTCAACTCCGGCTCGCCGGCTACCGGCCGGACAGCGGCATCCCGGTGGTGTTGCTCAGCTACAGCGGCGGCGCCCAGGTCGCCACCGGCGCGGTGGACGAACTGTGGTCCCGGCTGCGCTCCCCGCTCTGGCTGATCACTCTCGGCGGATTCCACAACGGCGCCAACGACATCACCCACGCCCAGCACCTCTACCGGCTCACCAGTGCCGGCGACTGGATCGAGCGGGTCGGCACCTGGATCTTCCCGCAGCGGTGGCGGCTCCTCCGCCGAAGCGGATGGAACCGGGCCGACCGGGCCGGAAAGATCACCGTGCACCCGCTCGACCCGGCCACCCACATCGGCCCGCGCAGCTATATCAGCCCGGACGCCCGGCTACCCGACGGCCGCAGTCACCTCGACCGCACCACCGACACCGTGATCGCGCTCATCCGCGCCCGGCACAGCGCCACCACGGGTCGCTCACGGCCCGCTGAGTGACTCCGCGCTGCGCACCCCGAAGTAGTGGATCGCGTGTCCCCGATGGTGCTGCAGGAGGCGGGCGATCGCGACCTTGTTCTCCAGCGTGGCGGGGATCATCACCGCTGACTCGCCTTTGCGCAGACCCTCGTCATACAGGTTCAGGACGGCGTCGTCGTAGCCCCAGTTCTGGAAGAATCGGACGAACCTCGCACGCCCACCGTGCCTGGTCCCGTCCGTATCCAGGATCCGCACACCCTCGGGGCCGTGCAGCACCACGACGTCGGAGACGTCGGTGCCCGCCGCGCGCAGGGCATCGAGCACTTCGTCCAGGAGCTGCCGGCTGGGAACCAGACCCGATACGGCGTCTACCGGACGGGCGATGAACCGATCGACGTTGTCCAAAGGCCGGCCGGTGGAAATCGTCGGGATCCCAGGGTCAGCTTCGCTCGGATGACGCGGAGACAAGGTCGCGCGGACGACCGCGACCGGGCAGGCGGAGTGGTGCAGGAGTGCCTGGCTGACGGAGCCGAGCAGCAGGCCTTTGAAGGTGTCCCGGCCACGGGCGCCCAGCACCACCAGCTGTGCCGTCTTCGAATGTTCGACGAGGATGTGCCGCGGGTGCCCGCGTACCGGTGCGGGTCGGACCACGACGTCGGGGTAGCGCTCCCGCCAGCCCGCAAGGGATTCGCTGAGCACCCGCCGGGCCGCCTGCTCGGCGGTGGCGGTCGGGGATCCCGCATCGTGCCAGGCGAGCACAGCGACCAGTTCGGCGCCACGGTTGGCGCACTCCTCGAACGCGAAGCCGACGGCGAGCTCGGATGCCTCGGAGCCGTCGACACCCACCACGACCGGTCCGGCGCTCGGCTCGGTGCCGCGGATGACCAGGACGGGACAGCCGGCGTGGGCGGCCGCGTGCACGGCGACCGAGCCGATGATCAGGCCGCTGACGCCGCCCAGGCCCCGATCGCCGAGCACCAGCAGCGCGGCCAGGTGGGATTCCGCCAGCAGCACGGGCGTCGCGGCGCCGTCGATCAAAGCGGTGGTGACCGGCACCTGTGGCGCTGCCTTCCGGGCTTCGGCCGCTGCCTCCTCGAGGAGGTCTTCGGCATGGTGTCGCAGGCCGGTCTCGGGCAGGTCGCCGGCCACGGGCCCGACGTTGACGTGCAGGGACGGCCAGATGAAGGCATGGACGATGTGGAGCGGCTTGGCGCGGTGGTGCGCCTCCCTCGCGGCGGCGCGAACCGCGACGAGGGCCTGTTCGGACCCGTCGATGCCGACGATCACTCGCGAGCTGGTTGTGTCGTGCATGGTCACTCCTGCCGTTGTCGATGGGTTACGAGCGTGGGGAGGCCGGGCGTGATGGTCGTACCGGCGTGGCCGGCGAGCACCTCGACGGCGTCGGCGAGCGCACCGACGGCCGCCGGATGCCCGGACGTCTGGGCGAACCACACGCAGGCGTCGACCTTCGGCCCCATCGACCCGTCCGGGAACGGCATCTCCGCGAGGCGGCCGGCGTCGATGGCCCGGATCGGCTCGGCCCGTGGCGTGCCGTAGCCGCGCATGATCGCCGGAACGTCGGTCAGCACGAGCAGCCGGTCCGCCCCCAGCGCCAGGGCGAGCTGCGCGGCGGTCATGTCCTTGTCCACCACGGCCGCCACCCCGGTCAGCCGGCCTATCCGGTCCTCCGTCACCGGTGCCCCGCCTCCGCCGCCGCACACGACGACCACGTCGCGGTCGACCAGGGTGCGGATCGTCTCCTCCTCGACCACCCGAAGCGGTTCGGGTGACGGCACGACCTGCCGCCAGCGGTCACCGTCGACGGCCATGGTCCAGCCGTACCGGGTGGCGGCCTCCTCGGCCTGCTCCTGGGAGTAGCCCGCGCCGATGAACTTGGTGGGCGCGGCGAAGGCCGGATCGTCGGCGTCGACGACCGTCTGGTTCACCAGTGCCACCACCGGTCTCGGGACGCCGGCGTTGGCCAGTTCCTGGACCAGCCAGTAGCCGATCATGCCCTGGGTCTGGGCACCGAGCACGTCCAGCGGATAGGGCAGGCTCAGCTGCGGGTCGGTCTCGCTCTGGTGGGCGAGCAGGCCGACCTGTGGTCCGTTGCCGTGGCAGACGATCAGTTGGTGGTCGGTCGCCAGCAGCGCGAGGGACCGCGCGGCGCGGCCCACGTGCCGGCGCTGGATGGCCGCGTCGGGCTTCTCGCCGCGTTCCAGCAGGGCGTTGCCGCCGAGGGCGATGACGATGCGCACGGCTCAGCCCGCCAGCGCCCGGACGAGCAGGGCCTTGATGGTGTGCATCCGGTTCTCGGCCTGGTCGAACACGATCGACCGCTTGGACTCGAACACTTCCTCGGTCACCTCGGCGCCGTCGAGGCCGAACTGCCGGTAGAGGCGGGCGCCGATGGTGGTGCCGCGGTTGTGGATCGCCGGCAGGCAGTGCATGAACCGCACCCCGGACCGGTTGCTGGCGTCCAGCACGTCGTCGGTGACCCGGTACGGCAGCAGCGACGGCACCCTGGCCGCCCACGCGTCGTCGGGCTCGCCCATGCTGACCCACACGTCGGTGTAGACGAAGTCGGCGCCGCGTACCGCCGTGGGGAGATCGTCGGTGACCAGCAGGCGCGCACCGCTGGCCCGGGCCGCGTCGCCGGCCGCGGCGACGACGTCCGGCGGCGGCCGCAGGCCCGCGGGCGCCGCGATGCGGACGTCCATGCCGAGCAGGGCGCCGGTGACGAGCAACGATCGGGCGATGTTGCTGCGGCCGTCGCCGGTGAAGCAGAAGGCGATGTCCTCGACGCCGCCCCCGTGATGCTCGGTCATGGTCAGGATGTCGGCGAGGCTCTGGGTCGGGTGCCAGGCGTCGGTGAGGGCGTTCCAGACCGGAATGCCGGCGTGCGCGGCGAACTGTTCGACGGCGTCCTGGGCATAGCCGCGAAACGCGATGCCGTCGAACATGCGGCCCAGCACCCGGGCGGTGTCGGCGACGGATTCCTCGCGGCCGAGGTGTGAGCCCTCGGGCCCGAGGTAGCTGACCCTTCCGTCCTGGTCGTGGGCGGCGACCTCGAACGAGCAGCGGGTACGGGTGGAGTTCTTCTCGAACACCAGCACGATGTTCTTCCCGCGCAGCCGGGGGATCTCGTCGCCGTGCAGCTTGTCGCGTTTGAGCTGGGCGGCCAGGGCCAGCAGGTCGAGGATCTGCCGCTTGTCGAGGTCCAGGTCGCGCAGCAGCGAGCCGGTCATGGGGGTCTCCTTCGCTCAGAGGGGGTGGCGGCGTACCGGACAGCTCATGCAGCGGGCGCCGCCGCGGCCGCGGCCGAGTTCGCTGCCGGCGAGCGTGATGACGTCGATGCCGTGCCGGCGCAGCATGGTGTTGGTGACGACGTTGCGGTCGTAGCCCATGACCACGCCGGGCGCGACGGCCAGATAGTTGTCCGCGTCGTCCCATTGCTCCCGCTGCGCGCTGCTGCGGTCCGCCTCGGCGGTCAGCACCTTGACCGGGCCGGCGTCGAGGGCTTGCGCGAGCGCGTCCGGCACGCCTCGGCTCTCCCGCACGTCGAGGTCGGCCGGGCCGGCGCCAGGGGTCAGGCGCCAGCACCGGACCTGGTGCCAGTCCAGGTACGGGTACGCGACGAAGGTGCCGAAGTCGACCATCGTGAGCAGGGTGTCCAGGTGCATCGCGGAGCGTGCCTTGGGCAGCTCCACCACCAGCACGAGGTGGGCCTGCCCGGTGGTGAACAGCCGGCGGGCGAGCGTCTCGACGCCCATCGGAGTGCTGCGTTCACCCATGCCGATGAGGACGACGCCCGGGGCGATGACGTGGATGTCGCCGCCCTCCAGGGTCGCCGGCGTGTGGTCGGCGTCGTCGTCGCCGTAGTAGACGGGGAAGCCGGCGTCGCGGAAGAGCGGGTGGTAGCGGTACACGGTGCGGGTGTTGACGGACTCGCGGCGGCGGGCTGCCCTGGCCATCGGGTTGATGGTGACGCCGGCGCCGATCCAGGCGACGTTGTCGCGCTGGAAGAGGGTGTTGGGCAACGGGGCGAGCACGAAGTCGTCGACGTCGAGGGCCTGCCAGGTCAGGCCGGGCCGGGTCAGCGGGGACAGGTCGGCCTTGGTGACCCCGCCGATGAGATATTCGGCGAGCGTGGCCGGGTCGGCGTCGTCGAACAGGGCGCGGGTCTCGCGGGCGAGGCCGGCGCCGAGGCGCTCAGGGGTGAGCGTGCGGTCGAGGGCGAACGCCCGGCCGTCCGGGGTGGACAGTGCCTCGGTGAGCAGGTCGCCGAAGAGGTGGACGGTCACGTCGTGTTCGCGCAGCGCCTCGACGAACGCGTCATGCTCGCCGCGGGCGCGGCTGGCCCACAGCACGTCGTCGAAGAGCAGACCGGCGATGTTGCCGGGGGTGAGCCGGTCCAGTTCGAGGCCGGGGCGGTGCACGATCACCTCGCACAGCGCGCCGATCTCGGAGTCCACGCCCAGCGTGGTGTCGGTACCGATGACAGTCATCGCGATCCTCCCTCGGCCTTGAGCCAGATGTAGACGGGCACGCCGAGCAGCAGGCAGAACAGCCCGTAGTAGGCGGCCTGGTATCCGCTGCCGGCCAGGGCCCAGAAGCCGAACAGCAGCGCGGTGACCGCGACGACGAGATCGCGGAGCAGGTGGCCGGAGCGGACCCGGCGGCCGTCGGTCAGCAGCCAGTACACCTGGGCGGCGGCCGAGAACAGGTACGGGATGACGGCGGTCAGCACCGACAGCAGCACCACGGTGGTGAACACCTCGGCGAAGCTGGTGTAGCTCACCACGGTCAGCGCCGAGGCCAGGGCGGTCCCGGCGACGATGCCGTACGCCGGCACGCCGCGCCGGCTGTCGCGCGCGAACGGGCCCGGGAACAGCCCGTGCCGGGCGGCGGCCTGCGGCATCTCCCCGACGATGAGGGTCCAGCCGACCAGCGCGCCGAACCCGGAGACGATTGCCGTGACCGCGACCGCGTCGCCGGCCCACTCGCCGCCGAAGATGGCGTTGGCCGAGTCGGCGAACGGCGCCGTCGAGGCGACCAGGGCGTCATGGCTGACGGTGCCGAACACGGCGACTGTGCCGAGGATGTACACCGCGGCGCAGGCGAGGGTGCCGAGAACGGTCGCGCGGCCGACGTTGCGCCGCGCGTCCACGACCCGGCCGGCGGCGACCGAGGCGGTCTCGATGCCGATGTACGCGAACAGGGCGATCGCCGCGGCGGCGCTGATCGCGCCGAGCGCGGAGCCACCGCTGGCGTTGAACTCGCCGAAGTTGGCGGACCTGATGAACAGCAACCCGACCGTCGCCATGAACAGCAGCGGCCCGAACTTCAGCACTGTGCTGACCACCTGCACCACCGACAGGCTGCGCAGGCCGGCCAGGTTGACCAGAGCCGGCAGCCACAACCCGACGAGCGCGATCAGAATCGACCAGCCCTCGGCGTGCGAGGTGTTCCAGAAGACCTCGACGTAGCCGACCCAGGCCACCACGATGGCGGCGTTGCCGGCCCACGCGGTGATCCAGTAGCTCCACGCGTTGACGAAGCCGGCGAAGTCGCCGAATGCCTCCCGGGCGAACACGTAGGGGCCGCCGGACCCCGGGATCCGCCGGTTCAGCGCGCCGAAGGTCAGGGCCAGCGCGATCGCTCCGACCGTCACCAGGACGAACGCGACCAGCGAGATCGGACCGAAGCCGGCCAGCGCCGATGGCAGCGCGAACACGCCGGTGCCGATGACCGACCCGACCACCAGCGCGGTGGCGGTCGGCAGGCCGAAACGCCGTTCCCCGGGCCGGCCAGGTGCCCCGTGCTCGTCCCGCCGCGGCGGCGCTCCGCGCACCACCGTGGTGCTCATTTCGACCGACCTTGTCTGTCACCCATGATGGCCTCCCGGTCAGGTGCACGGTCAGGTGCGCACTGTGCTCACTCGGCAGCAAGGACCAGGCGTCGCACCGGCTCGTGACACCGATCGCACGGTGCCCGGTCACAACCGCGGTCGTGATCCGGTCCTTGCTGGTGGCGGTCCGGCACGTCCGCCAGGTCCGGCCGAGTCGCGAGATAAGAGCGGGAACACCGGGTTTCAGACGACCTTGCAGAGGTACGCGTCAAGCAGAGCGTGGCTGGTCCCACCCGCCGCCGAACCCACGTGCCAGGACCGGGTCCGTCACAAACCGAGGGGCTGTCCTGTCCTAGCTGTCGACGGACGTTCCCGGAGCGGCCGGGACACAGACGGAGGGCACCATCATGAAGATCGTCGTCATCGGCGGTACCGGTCTGATCGGCTCGAAACTCGTCGGCAAACTGCGCGAACACGGCCACGAAGCGGTTGCCGCGTCACCCGATTCGGGGGTCGACACGCTGACCGGCGAGGGCCTGGCCGAGGTGCTGGAGGGCGCTCAGGTCGTGGTCGACGTGTCGAACTCACCGTCGTTCGCGGACGACGCCGTGCTGAACTTCTTCCGCACCTCCACCGAGAACCTCCTCGGCGCCGAGGAGAAGGCAGGCGTGGGTCACCACGTGGCGTTGTCGGTGGTCGGCACCGAGCGGCTCGCCGCGAGCGGGTACTTCCGCGCGAAGATCGCGCAGGAGCGGCTCATCAAGGACTCGGGCCGGCCGTACTCGATCGTGCACGCGACCCAGTTCTTCGAGTTCGTCGGGAGCATCGCCCACGCGGCCACCGACGGCAACACCGTACGGCTGTCGGATGCCCGTATCCAGCCCATGGCGGCCGAGGACGTGGCCGGTGCCGTGGGCCGCACGGCCGTCGGCGCACCGCTCAACGGCACCGTCGAGGTGGCCGGCCCGGAGCAGTTCGGCCTCGACGAACTGATCCGTAAGGGGCTGGCGTACCGGGGAGACCCCCGCGAGGTCGTGACCGACCCGGACGCGCGCTATTTCGGTGCCCTGCTGGAGAAGGACACGCTGCTGCCGGGCGCCGGCGCGGTGCTGTCCGCCACCCGGTTCGAGGAGTGGCTCCCCCTGAATCCTCCGCCGGCCAAGTAGGTATTCCGATGACGAGGACGGCTCGCAGGGAACACCGGCACCACGATGAGCGGTGACGAACACCAGATCGCGACGTCCGTCCTCGTCATCGGCACCGGAGGGGCGGGCCTGCGGGCCGCCATCGAGTTGGCCGAGCGTGGAGTCGGCGTGCTCGCGGTCGGCAAACGGCCGAGGGCGGACGCGCACACGACGCTCGCCGCGGGTGGTATCAACGCGGCGCTGGCGACGATGGACCCGGCGGACTCGTGGCAGCAGCACGCGGCCGACACGCTCAAGGAGAGCTATCTGCTGGCTGATCCCGAGACCGTGCGGATCGTGACCGAGAACGCCGCCCGCGGCATCGAAGATCTCGAACGCTACGGGATGCCCTTCGCGCGCGAGGCCGACGGGAGGATCTCGCAGCGGTTCTTCGGCGCGCACACCTACCGCCGGACAGCGTTCGTCGGTGACTACACCGGACTGGAGATCCAGCGCACGCTGATCAACCGGGCGGCGCAGCTCCACATCCCGATCCTGGACACGGTCTACATCACGCGGATCCTGGTGCGGGAGAACGTCGTCTTCGGCGCCTACGGATTCGATCTGGAGAACGGCAAGCGGTACGTGATCCACGCCGACGCGGTGATCCTCGCCGCGGGTGGGCACACGCGCATCTGGCGCCGCACCTCGTCCCGCCGGGATGAGAACACCGGGGACTCCTTCCGGCTCGCCTTGCTCGCCGGTGGCCGGATCCGGGACGCCGAGCTCGTTCAGTTTCATCCGTCGGGTCTCATCGCGCCAGAGAACGCCGCGGGCACGCTCGTCTCGGAGGCGGCGCGGGGAGAGGGCGGCGTGCTGCGCAACACGCTGGGTGAGCGGTTCATGGCCCAGTACGACCCCGAACGGATGGAGCTGTCGACCCGCGACCGGGTGGCGCTGGCGGAGTACACCGAGATCAAGGAGGGACGAGGCACCCCGGGCGGCGGCGTGTGGCTCGACGTCTCGCACCTGCCCCGAGAAACGATCATGCGACGGCTGCCCCGGGTCTACCAGACCCTGCTCGAACTGCAGATGCTCGACATCACCCGGGAACCGATCGAGATCGCTCCGACCGCGCACTACTCGATGGGCGGCGTCTGGGTGCGCCCGGAGGACCACGGCACCGGCGTCGACGGCCTGTACGCCATCGGCGAGGCGGCGAGCGGCCTGCACGGCGCCAACCGGCTCGGCGGCAACTCCTTGATCGAGCTACTGGTCTACGGCCGCATCGTCGGAGCGGCCGCCGGGCGGTACTCGCGCGACCTGGGAGCGCAGCGGCGATCGCCGGCGGTGACGGCAGACGCGCGTGGCGAGGTCGACGAGCTACTGGCGGCCTACGGTCCGGAGAACGTGCGCGCCCTGCAGCGCGCCTTGCGGAACACCATGACCGAACACGCCGGCGTGGTACGCGATGAGGCCGGCCTGCGGAAAGGCCTGTCCGAACTGGACGACATCGAGCTCCGGATGAAGGACGTGGGCGTGCATCCCGACATAGCGGGTTTTCAGGATCTCTCGCACGCATTCGATCTCAAGGCCGCGGTGCTGGCGGCACGCGCCACCCTCGAAGCGGCGATCGAGCGCCGGGAGACCCGGGGCTGCCACAATCGCGCCGACTATCCGAAGCTCGACGAGACGCTCCGCGTGAACCTCGTCTGGTCCGGGCCGGGGCAGATCGAACGCGAAGGGCTGCCGCCGATCCCGGATGAGATCTCCTCTCTCATGCGTGAGGTGTCCACCGCGGGCAAGCTCGTCGAGTGAACTCCCGCCGCCCGTCAGGCGCCGGCCAGCGCCGCGTGGAGCTTGTTCCGTGAGGTGACGTCGAGCTTGGTGAAGACCTTGTGCAGGTGCCATTCGACGGTGCGGGGGCTGATGAACAGCTCGGCGCCGATCTCGGAGTTCGTCTTGCCCGCCGCGGCGAGCCGGGCGATCTGGGTCTCCTGCGCGGTGAGGGCCTCCCGGACGTCGGCCGCGCGTGGGCGTACGGTCTCGCCGGTGGCCAGGAGTTCGCGGCGGGCGCGTTCGGCGAAGGCGGTGGCGCCGAAGCCGCGCAGCATCTCGTGCGCGGTGCGCAGGTGCTCGC
>NZ_QHHV01000013.1:0-91780 GCF_003947245.1 Actinoplanes sp. ATCC 53533
TCCTCGAGGAGTCCCTCTTGATGGCCAACGGGGTCGGCGGCCCGGTCCGCTTCGACCTGACGGACTCGTTCGGCTCGGGCGGCGAGGTCGTCGAGTCGATCGTCGTGGACTTCCCGGGCAAGCAGGTCCGGCCGTACGGCGACGAGAAGGTCCGCTACCGCTTCAAGACCGGCCGCGCCCTGATCGAGCACCTGATCTTCATCGACGAGGGCGACTGGGTGAACTCGCTCTTCCTGTCCTGCCGCTTCTCGGCGGCGCGGATCGGGCAGTACAACGAGTTCGTCTACGCCTTCTTCAAGTGCCTCTCCGAGGAACGCTTGCAGTACGCCGAGGGCTGGTACGACGAGCACGAGCGCTCCGTCGACGCCGAGGACACCACGATCGGCGACTGGAACGTGCAGCGCCGCTGCCCGCACCTGAAGGCCGACCTGTCCCGCTTCGGAGTGCTCGACGGCAACACGCTGACCTGCCAGCTGCACGGCTGGAAGTTCGACCTGCCCAGCGGGAGGTGTCTGACGTCGGCCGGGCACAAGATCCGCGCCGAGAAGACCGACCGTTTCTAGCGCATTTTCCGACGCGACGGCGGCGACGATCAGCGACCTGAGTGGCCTGCGGCTGCTACGCCGCCGGTCGGTGGTCCCATCTGGACGGACCCACTCACCCGATCATGTGATCGACAGATCTCGGGGATCACTGAATCCTGGTGGGGTGTCCGACAACCCGTTCGCGAGTCCGGAATCGGTCGCCGCAGCCCTGGCCGCTCGGAACTACTTCCCTGATCAGGGGCTCGCCTCGGCCGTCTTTCTCGCCATGAAGCTGCGCCTGCCGCTCTTCCTGGAAGGCGATCCCGGGGTCGGCAAGACCGCGCTGGCCACACATGTCGCGGCGATCATGGGGATCGAGCCGATCAGGCTCCAGTGTTACGCCGGGATCGATCGGGCGCAGGCGGTTTACGAGTGGAACTTCGCTAAGCAGCTGCTGCACATGCGGGCGGAAGGCAACGGCACCTCGGTTTACACCGAGGAGTTTCTGATCGCCCGGCCGATCCTGCGGGCAGTGCGGCAGCAGCCCTCGGTGCTGCTGATCGACGAGATCGACCGGGCCGACGACGAATTCGAGGCGTTCCTGCTCGAGATGCTCGAAGGCCGCACCCTGAGCATCCCCGACTACCGCACGATCGAGATCGTCGAGCCGCCGTTCGTGACGCTGACCTCGAACGGCACTCGTGAGGTGCACAGCGCCCTCAAACGCCGCTGCCTTTACCACTGGATCGACCATCCGACGTCCGAGCGGGAGGCCGACATCATCCGCGCGAACGTGCGGGAGTTGGCCGACGGCAAGCTCGCCGACGACATCGCCCGCGTCGTCGCCGAACTGCGAACCATGCCGCTGACCCGGGCTCCGGGGGTAGCCGAGTCGATCGCGTTCGCCCGCGCCGCGGTGGCGCTCCAGCGGAACACCGTCGAGGAGGCGCTGGAACCGGCACTCGGTCTGCTGGTCAAGCAACGGGAGGACCAGGAACTCGTCAGCCGGAGGTTCCGGATGGGCTCCACATGATCGACGTCGTCGCCGACCTGGCCGGGTTCGCTCGGCTGCTGCGCGTCGCCGGCCTCACCGTGGAGGCACCCCGGATCACCACCGCGCTGCGGGCCCTCGCCGCCTACCAGCCGCTACGGGCCGAGGACGTCTACTGGGCCACCCGACTCGCGTTCTGCGCCCGGCACGACGACTATCCGGCGTTCGACCGCGCTTACGAGGAGTGGTTCGGCCGCCCCGCTGCGGCCATAGCCGCCCCGCCGGCCGACGTCTCGCGGCAGGCCGCGGCCCTGGCTGGGGAAGGCACGCCGGCGGACGCCGGTGACCGACGCACGGCGGTGCGGGCGGGCTCGGCCGAGCGTCTCTCGCAGCCGAGGGGGTGGACTCTCGGTGCCGCCGACCGGGCCGAGATGGCCACCTACATGGCAGCGCTCGCCGGCGTGCCGCCCCGACGCCGGACAAGTCGGCACACGAGCGGCGGTCGTCGCGAGATCGACGTCGTGCCGACCATCCGGGTGATGATGCGGCACGCCGGAGAGCCCGCCGGCCTGCGCTACCGGACCAGGCGGGAGCAACGCCGCCGGCTGGTTCTGCTGCTCGACCTGAGCAAGTCGATGCGCGAACACCGGCGGATGCTCCTGCGGTTCGCGTTCGCTGCGGTGGCCGTGGCACCCACCACGACCGAGGTGTTCAGCGTCGGGACCCGGCTCGACCGGATCACCGCGGAGCTGCGGCGGCGCGATCCGCAGGCGGCCGTGGACGCGCTCTCGGGACGGCTTCTCGACTGGGACGCGGGCACCCGGCTCAGCGACGCGGTCACCGAGTTCACCCGGTCGTGGGGCGAACGCCGTACCGTCCGGGCGGCGAACGTGGTGCTGGTCTCCGACGGCTGGGAACTCGGGGATCCCACGCCCTTCGCCGGACAGATCGCGCGGCTGGCCCGGCTGGCGCACCGGGTCTACTGGCTGGACCCCTCGACGGGCGAAGCAGGGTATGCGCCGGAGGCTCCTCCGCTGGTCAGCAGCCTGCGACACGTACGACTGCTGGCCGGCGATGACCCGCCCGCGCTGTGCACGGCCGCTGGCGTGCTGGCCTGCCCGTCCTGTGGTCCCCGGTGCCGGGTGCACCGGGACGTCCGCTCCTGGGTGGCGGCGTGACGACCGCGGACTTCGACGGGTTGGTGGACCGCGCGCTGGCCCGCGACACCATGCTGACCATGGCCCACGACGCCGAGGAGGTCATGCTCGTCGTTCACCGCCGGGACAGCGCCGTCACGGTCGCCGGTGACACCGGCCATGAGGATCTCTTCGCCCTGGCCGTCGCCCGTCTCCTGCGCCAGGCGACCAGCGCCGGGCCCGATCGTGACTGGGCGCTGCGTAGCCAGGGATACGCACACGCCGCCACCGTCCTGCGGTTCGCCGACCACATGGGTCCGGGCCGGTCCGAGTCCGACCCGGGGGACCTCTACCGTTCCGCACTGGCGGAGCTGCGGCCGGACGGCCCGGACGGCTTCGCCCTCGACCCGATGAACGAGGTCCTGTTCACCTACCGGCACATCCGCGGCCTGCGCGCGTCGGGGCAGACCGGCGAGGCTCTGCGGCTGGCGGCGGAATTGTCACCGAAGTTCTTCAACGCCAGCGGCGCCGAACCACGGCGGGCCGACGTCCAGTTCGAGATCGGCGCCTGCCTGCTGGCCAAGGGCCAGGCCGGCCAGGTGTTCAGGGCCCTCGGCGAACTGGAGGAGGAGTACTGGCGGAAGCCGGAGACCGAGGTCTTCTCCACCCGGCACCGCTACGACTACATCCTGGGGCTGGCCGAGCAGGCGCGCGGCCGCACCGAGGAGGCGGCCACCCGGCTGGAGGCGGCCCTCGACCACCTGCGGATGTACCGGTTGTCGGACACCTGGCACGACGTCTACGAGCTGTCGCTGACCCTCACGCTCGCGGAGATCGAGGCGGTGCTGGTGCTCGAAGGCAGGCGAGCCGCGGATCCGGTCGGCCGGGCCGAGGCCGCGCTGAGGCTCTCCGAGCGGATCCAGGGGCGGTGGGGTGTCATCGCCCGGACCCAGACCCCGCTGTCCGCCGCGTTCCGCCGCATCTACGGCGACATCGCACTGATGGTCGCCGGGCTGACGTCGGGCCCCGCCGAGGCGCGACTGGGACTGCGGGTCTGCCTGTCGGCCAAGCAGACCGGATTCGCCGGCCACCTGCGGTCCGGCGAGTCGCTGCTGCCCCGGGCGATCGCCGGCCTGGTGCACGAACTCCTCTCCGCCGAGCAGGACCCGCCGCCCGAGCTCGGCGCCCTGCCGGAGATCATCGGCGCCTGGAAGGCACAACGGGCCGAGCGGCTGACCGCACTGCACAAGCGCATCAAGAGCCGGGTCAATCCGGTCCTCGCCGACATGTTGCTGCCGGTTCCCGCGGACATCGATGCCCTGATCCGGACGCTGAGGCATCGGTCGGCGCTGGATTTCACCGGCCTGCCGGACTCACTGGGCGACGGCCCGAACTGGTTCCGGACGCTGATCGACCCCTCCGGCACGGTCACATTCGAGAGCTTCGATCCAACCGGGGCGATCAAGGCGCACGCGACGGCCGCCGCGAGCGGGGACTACGACGAGGCGCCGTGGGACCGGATGGCGCGTGCCCTGCTTCCCGGAACGCTGCGGCAGCTCGTGGAGATCCCGGGGGACGAACCGCCGGGGATCGTCATCTCCGCCCATCGAGAGCTGAGCCTCATGCCATGGGCGGCCCTGCTGGTCGAGGACGGGACCCGTCTGGTCCGGTGCGCGCTGCTCACCCACACCCCGGTCCTGACCTGCCTGGCGGCCGACCCGCTGCCCGCGGTCACCGGACCGGCGCTGGTCCGGCTCGTGTCCCAGGACGAGACCGGCGGCGCGCCGGGCGAGAGCGGCGTCTACACCCTGCACGAGCAACAGGCGTGGGGTCTGGCCGACCACGACGGCCGGATCGCGCTGAGCCGGTGCACCCTCGACGGGCAGCCACCCCGTGCCGCCGGGAGTGGGCAGCTCAGCGTCGCTCTCGGCCAGGACGGCTGGGGTTTCGTCCACATCGCCACGCACGGGCACGGCACCGGCCTGGAACAGTGCCTGTGGATCCCGGAGGAGACCGGGGTCGGCGGTCTGCTCTCCGCTGCGCAGGCCCTCGGGCTCCGGTGGCCGGCGTCCACACTGATGGCGTCGTGTGACATCGGCAAGCTGCTCAACGCCGAGGACGCCGAGCCGCTGGGCTTCGTGATGGCGGTGCTGACCGGTGGCGGCCGGTGTGTGGTCGCCGCCGTCGACCACGTACGGAATAAGCAGGCCGGAGAGCTGGCCGCCCACATCGTGACGCTGATCCGTGGCGGCGGCGTCCGGCTGGATCAGGCGCTGCGGAGTGCGCAGCTCGCCTTCGAAGAGGACGAGCACGAGCCGGTAGGCGCCTGGGCGCTGTTCAACGCCTACCTCCGGTGAGTCGACCGGTCAGACCGGTCGCTCGACCGACACAGGCCGGCCCAACACCCGCTCGGCCGCCCCGCGCCGCGCGGATTCGCTCCCGTACTTGTCCAGCACGAACCAGCGGGCCCGCCAGGCCCGGTAGCCCGGCTCGCCACCGAAGCCCGCCCGGCAGGCCTCCACGCCGTTGACGAAGTTCGGCATGATCGCCGCTCCGATACCGCGGTACCGGCTGCGCTGCTCCGGGACGGGTTCGGTCAGCCAGGCGCTCAGCCCCTCGATCGCCGCGTCGTCCAGGACCTCGTGCGACAGGCAGGATGCGAACGTCTGGCGGGTCGGCAGGCGCAGACCCGGCATGAGCAGCCCCGCCCCGAGCCGGATCTGTACGATCGCCAGCTTGAGGTCGTCGCGCGGCGGCACGGTCCCGCCCTCGGCGTTGAGAACGGGCCGTTCGATGTAGTCGTACGCTTCGATGAACCGGTCCCGGAGGCGTTCCCGGCTCTGTTGCCAGGTCTTGTCCTCACCCATCGGGAAATAACCGAGGCGCTCCATCTCCGGCGAGAAGGCCAGCAGCAGCAAAAGCGCCCGGGCGGTCATGATTCCCGGGTTGATGAACCAGGCCCGCAGGGCGAGCCCTTCCTCATCGGGCTCGTCCTTGAAGCCGTGCAGGCGGTGGACCCGGTCCAGGGCCTTCAGCGCCTCGCCGCCGATGTCGGCGCCGTCGGTCAGCTGCTGGAAGACCAGTTGGGTCTGGGCGTCCTGGCGCTGCTGGTCCGCTGCCTCGTCGGTGCCGGCGAACTCCTCGGCCCATCGGTCGATGACCCGCTCGGCGGTGCGGCACGCAGTGCCGGTCTCGGCGAGCGCGAGCTGGGACAGGACCTCGTCCAGCGCCCTCAGGTGGAGGTCCCGCTCGTCGTCGGCGCGCTTGCGATGGTAGGCGAGGATCTGCGCGTGCCGGGTGCGCCCCTCCAGGTGCAGGGTCTGCGCCTCGACGTACGACTCCTCGGTGTCCACCTTGGACGCGGCGAGCGCCTGTGCCCGGATCGCGCCCAGCGCCCGCGGCGCGTACTCCGGCCAGGGCATGCCGCGGGCGGCGTTGGCACACCGGACGATGTAACCGGTGTTCTCGGTGGCGATGCGGAGCAATTCCCCGCCCCGCTGGCGGAAGCCGTTCGGGATGGCCTGCAATGCCCGCCAGCTCGCCTCATAGATGAGCCACCCGAGCAGCGGCAGCACCTCCTCCACATCGTGCGGTGGAAGCTGGGTCTGCTCGCGGCTCCGGTACTGCTCGATCTCCCGCTCGATGATCGCAATCATCGCCTCGTCGCAGGGCATCTTCTTCCGCCGAAGCCCCAGGCTCAATTCCTTGAGCCCGGCACGGCTCCTGATCGGCGTCGGGTCGGTCATCGTCGCTCCTCTTCGTCGTCTGATTCGTTCAGCGAGTGACCCGCCGGAAGCGTCGCCTCAGCCATGCAGTGCCACGCCCCGGCTGCAGGCCCAGCCACGTCAGCGTTCGAGCGATTCGTCGCCGCGCACTGAAGATCGACCAGGCGGCGATCACGCCGGCCGCGGCCGCGGCGGCGGCTACCAGGGCAGGTGCCGGGCCGTCACCCTGCCGCCGGACCAGCCAGCCGACGACGAACCAGGCGGTCGAGGCCGCGAAGCCAGCACCTGCCAGCAGTACCCAGCCGCGCCACCGCCGGTCCTCGCGTCCGGACGGCTGGGCCATCGCCACCACCGGAAGGAGAAGGCCCAGGAACAGCACCGAGATCACGAACGGGGTCTGCAGCGAGGCGAAGGTGCGCCATTCGTATTCGATCGACTGCGTGGCGGCGAGGAACAGTCCGATCGCGGCGATCGTCGCGGTCTGCTCGACCGTGAGTCGCTGACGGCGTTCCTCGGCGGCGGCCGTGGCCAGCGCGGCCATCGGCTCGGCATAGCTCACGGCGTCGGCCGCGGTGTCGGCCTCGTCGGCGATCTCGACCCGCAACCAGTCCACATACGCCAGGTCCGCGGCGAAGACACCGCCGTTCGGCTTGCGACCCGCGTATTCCAGGATCGCCAGCGCGTCACCGGAGGCGGCTTGAACGGTGCGTTGCATCGTGCGCAGCGCTGCCGCACCGGCCGAAGCCAGAGCGGTGTCCCGCTGGAGCGCCCGCAACTCCTCGTCACGCGCTTTACCTGTCCAGCCCCTGGATCGTTCGGCCGCCTCGAACCGGCTGGCCCGTTCGACGAGTTTGGGTACGACCAGCGCCGACCGGCGTTCATCGAAGCGGCGCGCCTCATGCCGGACCTTCGCCATCTCCCACAGGTAGCCGGGCAGCGGGGGCAGCCGGAAGCTGCCTGCCGGCCACACCCAGTCGTCGCTGCGTTGTTCCTGGTTCGCGGGCGAGAGAAGAGCGAACACCCGGTCTCGCCCGCCGTCCGCGCCGGGATTCACCTCCCAGAGGTGACAACCGGGGAACAGCTCCGTGCGATGTTTCAGGTTGACGGGGTCCGCGTGGTGTCCGCGGATGGCCGGATCCGTGCGGCGTTCCAGAAGGCCCGGCGCCGGCAGCGCCTGGCTGGCGAGACCCGCGAGCCGTTCGACCCCACTGCCGCCCTCGTAGAGGGCGTAGTAGAGGTGGACCCGCCCGACACAGTCGGCAGCCGGCGCCGTGCCGGCGGCTTCGCGCCACTCCCGGTCAAGCTGGGCCCACACCCGGCCGTCGGCGGGCACCAAGCAGGCGAGGAACGCGGTCAGGCGAGTGGTGTGGTACTCGATCGCCTGGTAGATCTTGCGCTCACTCGCCCCGCCGAAGGACCGCCGAGCCTCCGGCCCGGAGGTGCGCGCGCCCCGCGTCCCCTCGATGGGCGACTCCGGCATGCCCAGAGCACCGCAGATCTCGACCAGCTCCTGAAGCGCCGCGACGCCGTCTTCGCCGTCCAGGTAGGTGTAGACATGCATCGCGTACGACCGCAGCGTCATCAGCGCCGGCCACGGTCGTCGTCGAGCTCCTCCTTGATCCGGCGGCTCAGGTTATCGCTGGCACTGCGTGCTCGCGGCGGCTGCTTGACCGGCTCGTCCTCGCTCGGCCCGGCCACATTCTGCTGGCGGGAGTCGAGCTTCTCGATGTGCTGTCGCTTCTGGTTGACGACAACGTGGCCCTCGTCATCGTCGAGCGCGGCCAAGATCGCGGCCACGGCCTCTTCGAACTGGTCCCATGTGCCAGGCGGCAGCGAGGAACCATGGATGGCGTTGAGAGTGCCGAGGACCTTCTCAAGCACCGTGGCACGACTGGATCTTTCAGCAGCGGTCATCGAATACACCGTATAGCCGGTGTCCCAGCAGACTCACGCGTTGGAGTGACACGGAGCGGAATGATGACCTAACGGTGTGGCGAACTGACTCTTCAGCCACCTCCTCTACCTAGGACATTCAGGGGAGGAAGCCCAGCCCGTTCGATCCATTGATTTAGATCTACCGATGGTGGCATCGTGGCGCGCACTGCCATCGCATCCACGGGGGAATGCCATGCGTGTGCCGCAGCGCCTCAAGCTGTGCCGTCTACTGATCCCGATCCTCGCGGCAGCAATGCTGGCCGTGCCGCCACCGTCCGCCGCCGCCGCTGCCGAAGCGGCGCCCGTCGCCCCGCCCGGCGCGGGCCCGGTCGACCGCGGGCTCCCGGCCTCCGCCACCGCGAACCATGGACTGCCCGCCGGGCAGGAAGCGGAGCCCGTCCCGCCGGCCACCGAGGCCGCGGGCGCGCCCAGGAAGGTCGCCGCGACGGCCAAGGCCGATCGGCGCGAGATCACCGCCCGGACCATGCGCCTCAACGCCGAGCTGGCGCCGCCCAGCCAGCCCATCGTGCGGCCCGGCTACCTGCTCGGCGACACCTCGCTGGTGGTCTACTTCAACGCCGAGATCGGCCCGGCCGACCGCTGGTGGGCCACCGTCCGGGACGTCCAGTCGGGCACCGAGCAGCGGTCGGTCGACCTCGGGCAGGCCGATCTGAACATCTGCTCGTTCCCGGCGACCTATTGCCGCAGCTTCGGCGCGGCCGAGGGCTGGGTCCTCGACCCGGCCCGCACCTATACGGTGACCGTCACCGTGGCCACGGCCGAGGGTGAGCTGAGCAGCACCGAGTCGCAGCCGGCGCGCCCCCGGCGGGTGGAGACGCCGCCGTCGGTCCCGGCCGGCCAGGCGGTCGGCTGCGGCTGCGCCACCGTGCTGGGCACGACGGTCCGGGCGCAGGCCTTCCGGGGCCAGATGGTCAACACCGGCACCGGTACGTACAACCGGGTCGAGCAGGACTTCGCGATGCCGTCGTTCGGCATCCCGTTCCGGCTGGCCCGCTACTACTCCTCCGGCAACACCGCGCGGGGACTGTTCGGGCCCGGCTGGAGCTCGTCGTACGACGTGCGCATCGTGGCCGCCGACGGGGGCGCCGCGCGGGTGCGGGCCGAGGACGGCGCCGAGGCGGTCTACACCGGCGGCGCCGACGGCACGTACACCGCACCCGCGGGCGTACGGGCCAAGCTTGTCAAGATTGACAGCGGGTGGGAGCTGGTGCCGCCGGACCGGCGGGTGTTGCGCTTCGACGCCGAGGGCAAGCTCGTCTCGGTCAAGAACGCGCGCGGGCACGGCGTGACGCTGACCTACACCGCGACCGGAACGCTCGACCGCATCACCGACCCGAGCGGGCGCGCCGTCAAGTTCGAGGTGCGGTCCGACCTGGGCGTGGTCACGAAGGTGACGATGCCCGACGGCCGCAGCGCGCAGTTCGACTACCAGGACGGGCGGCTGCTCAAGACGCAGGACGCCCGCCGCGGCGTGACCAGCTACGGCTACGACGCCGCCGGGCGGCTGACCACGGTCCACGACCCGCGCGGCACGCGCCAGCTGCTCAACGAGTACGACGCGACCGGCCGGGTGGTCAAGCAGACCGACGCGCTCAACGGGGTCACCGGGTTCGCCTGGGACGCCGGTCAGCAGCGGGCCACCACCACCGACCAGGACGGCGTCGTGGTGGTCGACGGCTACCGCGACAACGTGCTGCTGTTCAGCCGCAACGCCAACAACGACGTGGTCAACACGCGCTACGACGGCAAGCTGCAGAAGAGCCTCGTGGTCGACCCGAAGGGAAACCAGGAGGAGACGGCGTTCGACTCCAACGGCAATCCCCGGACCCGTACGGCGCCCGAGCCCTTCTCGTTCCAGCAGACCAGCGACTTCGACGACCGCGGCAACCAGACCACCTACACCGACGGCCGCGGCCAGAAGTGGATCTACACCTACAACGAGTTCAACGAGCTCACCAGCCAGCGCAACCCGGAGCAGAAGACCGGCTACAAGTACGAGTACGACAGCAAGGGCCAGGTGGTCAAGCGCACCGACCCGCGCGACAAGGTCACCGCCTACGAGTACGACGCCGACGGCAACCGCACCGCGGAGATCACCCCGACCGGCCGCAAGACCGTCATGACCTACGACAAGACCGGCCGGATGAGCTCGGTCGTCGACCCGCGCGGCACGGTCTCCGGCGCCGACCCGGACAAGTACCGGACCCGGTACGAGTACGACGCCGAGAACCAGATCGTCGAGATGCGCAAGCCGGGCAAGCAGCAGCCGTACCGGTGGACCTTCGACGAGCTCGGTCAGCTCGTCGTGGAGACCGATCCGCTGGCCGGCAACACGATCTTCACGTATGACAAGTCGGGCCGCCCGGTCCTCACCAAGGACCCGGTCGGCAACGTCAGCGCGACCGAGTACACCCCGGCCGGCCGGCGCAAGTCGATGACGCTCGACCCGGGCGGGCTCAACCTGACCACGAGCTGGACGTACGATCCCAACGGCCGGGTGGCGACCGAGGTCGCGCCGAACGGAAACGCCGACGCGGCGCAGAAGGCGCTGTTCACCAGCACGTTCCACTACGACTTCAACGGCAACCTGGTGCAGGCCGACCGGCCCTATGGCTCGGACGCCACCCGGGTCAAGGTGGACACCGCGTTCGACTCGCTGGACCGGCCGAACGAGCAGGTCGACCAGCTCGGCAACAAGACGACGGTGCGCTACGACAACAACGGCAACGTCGTCGGCATGACCGACGAGAACGGCGAGTCGCTGACGAGCACGTTCGACGGGGCCAACCGGCGCACCGGAAGCTCCTCGGGCGGTGGCGCCGACGCGGGCATCTCCTACGACGAGGTGGGCAACCCGACCAGGCAGACCACCCCGACCGGCGGCGTGATCACCTGGAAGTACGACGACGACGGCCGGCCCACCGAGATCACCGAGCCACGCGGCAACGTCGAGGGCAGCGACCCGGCCGACCACACCACGAAGTACGGCTACGACCAGGCTGGCAACCAGATCTCGGTGACCGATCCGCTCGGCAACACCACCAAGCAGTCCTTCGACGCCAACGACCGCGTGACCGCGGTGACCGACGCGAACAACCACACCACGAAGTACGGCTACAACGACAACGACTGGCTCACCTCGGTCACCGGCCCGGACGCCACCATCCTGTCGACGACCTACCAGTACAACGCGAACGGCCAGGAGATCCGGCGCACCGACCCGCTGCTGCGCTCGACCCACACCGAGTACGACCGGGCCGGGCGCACCGAGGCGACCACCGACCAGCTCGGTCGCCGGCGGGAGTACGGCTACGACGCCAACTCGCAGCTGGTCCAGGAGCGCACCGCGCGGCTGCTGCCGAGCCGGCCCGATCCGGACGGCACGATCTTCTACGGTTACGACAACGTGGGCCGGCTGACCAGCAAGAAGCTCGGCGAGAACGGCACCCTGTACACGTACGGCTACGACGCGAAGAACAAGCTCACCGCGGCGGCCGACCCGACCGGGGTGCAGTCCTACTCCTACGACAAGACCGAACGGCTCACCGAGGTGGCCCGCGGCGACCAGGTCTTCGGTTACACGTACGACGCCGAGGACCGCATCATCAACCGCAGCTACCCGGACGGCACCAGGATCGCCGCCGACTACGACGACAGCGACCGCGTCACCGCACTGACCAGCAGCAAGGGCGGCACGAGCTCGCGGTACGAGTTCGGCTACGACGTCTCCGACAACCTGATCAAAACCACCTACCCGGGATCAACCGGCGTCGTCGAGAACCGCGAGTACGACCGGGCCGGCCGGCTGACGGGGATCGAGGCGACCAGGGGCGACACCACGCTCTCGGCCTTCGACCTGGTGCTCGACAAGGTGGGCAACCCGATGAGGATCACCGAGACCAAGGGTGAGCCGGGCCAGCCGACCAGCACCGAGGCAACCGCCTACACCTACGATGAGGCCGACCGGCTGACGGCCGAGTGCTTCGGGGCGCAGGCGTGCTCCGGCTCCAGCGCCTCGCGGACCGACTACACGTACGACCTGGTCGGCAACCGCACCAGCAAGAAGGTGGCCGCGCCGGGAGAGAACACGCTCACCAAGTACACGTACGACGCCGCCAACCAGCTCGTCCTCGAGGCGACCGCCGGCACGCGGTCCAATCTGCGGACCTTCTCCTACGACGAGGAGGGCAACCAGACGCGGGCCGGCTCGGACAAGTTCACCTACGCCCTCGACCACCGGATGACCTCGGCCACCGTCAACGGCAAGACCACGGACTACACGTTCGACGCGGTCGGCAACCGGATCCAGGCGGTCACCGGCACCGGCGCTGAGCAGATCGTCCAGAAGTGGTCGTGGGACACCAACGGCCCGCGCGCTGTGCTGGCCGCGGAGTCGCAGACCAGCGGTGGCACCACGCAGCAGCGCAGCTATCTCCACAACCCCGGTGGTCAGGCGCTCGCGCTGCTGTCCGGTGCGACCACGCACTCGTACCTGCACGACTGGCTCGGCGGTGTGTCCGGTGTGGTGTCGTCCGAAGGCACCCCGCAATGGTCGTACGACTACGACGCCTTCGGGGTCACCGAGAGCTCGAAGCTGACCGACGACGCGCCGGCCAACCCGCTGCAGTACACCGGCGCCTACCAGGACGTCAGCCAGGGCGACCGCTATTCGATGGGCGCCCGAAACTACGACCCGGGCACGGGCCGCTTCGACTCCGCCGACCCGGTGGCCCAGCCGAAGTCCGACCCGTCGGTGTCGACGTACTCGTACACCAACGCCCGCCCGACCGTGCAGACCGACCCGACCGGCGAGGACCCGGACAACGGCGGGGTGTTCTACGGCAGCGTCACCGCGGCCGAGTACCGGATGAACAACCCCGACGCGGGCGCCGCCACCACCGACGCGGCCGTGCCGGACGGCGGCATGGTCGAGGTCGACAACCCGGAGTGGCTCAACGCCAAGAAGCTGGTCGACGAGGCCGAGGGCTTCGTCAAGCAGATCGGCGACGAGATCGTCAATCTCATCCTCGACCTGGTCGGCTTCAACGACGCCAAGGCCTGCATCACCGAGGGCGACATCGTCGCCTGCATCTCCACCGCGCTGCAGGCGGTGCCGTGGGGCAAGATGTTCAAGGCCGCGAAGGTGGCCATCAAGGCCGTCGGCGTGGGCCGGCGCCTCATCGACGCCTACAGCAACCTCAAGGCGGCCCGCAAGGCGCTGACCTCGATCCCGCAGCGGATCAAGAAGATGGTCGACGCCCCGGTGACGGCGGCGAAGTCCAGCGCCGCGAAACAGGTCGAGAACACGGTCAAGGCGGCCAAGGACATCGGCGGCAAGGCCAAAGCAACCGCGAAGAACGCCGTCAACAAGGTCAGGAACAAGACCAAGTCGGCCACCGAGGAAAGCTGCAAGGTGGCCAAGGGCGCCGGCAAGCGGCTGTCCAACTCGTTCGTCGCCGGCACGCTCGTCCTGATGGCCGACGGGACCAGCAAGCCGATCGAGAAGGTGCAGCCCGGCGACACGGTCAAGGCCACCGACGCCAAGACCGGCATCAGCAAGCCGCAGCAGGTCATCGCGTCGATCACCGGCAGCGGCGACAAGAGCCTGGTCGAGCTGACGTTGGTGGGCGCCGGCGGCGGCGGGCCGTCCGAGGTCACCGCGACCGCGGGCCACAAGTTCTACAGCCCCGGTAAGGGCTGGATCGTCGCCGACGACCTGAAGCCCGGGGACAAGCTCCGGGACACCGGCGGGCGCACGGTCAAGGTCAAGGCCACGCACGAGTACGCGGCCCGGACCACCGTCTACAACCTCACCGTCGACAGCACCCACACGTACTACGTGGCGGCCGGCGGCAACCAGGTCCTCGTGCACAACTGCATGACGACCCAGGCCATCACGGAACGCCTGCAGGAGCACGTCGACGCGGTCGTCAACGACTTCGAGAACGGCGTGATCGGCCTGAGCCCGGGCCAGCAGGGCTTCGTCAAGCGCGTCGGCGCGCAGGAGGGCAGGGAGAGAGGGTCCTCCATCTACGAGATGGTCCGCGGCGACGTGATCGACGCGGCCGTCAAGAAGAGGGTCGCGCAGGACCCGAAGCTCAACAAGATCCTCTTCATCTGCGGCCGGGGCCAGGAATGCCCCGACTTCCACGATCCGGTACGAAACGTATGGTGGGACATGACCACCGACGGTGGCTGGAGATCGCACAACAAATATACGAAGTTGTTCGGCCGGGGCATCCACCTGCCGACCCGATAGGAGTCATGACGTGGCGCGCAGGGAGCTGATCGACCGCTGGCGCACCGGAAACCTCCGTACGGAAGTCCTCCGGCGGCTGGCCGACGGCAGCTCCCTGCTCGACCTCGAACTATCCGTCGTGGACGGCTTGCTGGACCTCCGGGGCCTTCCGGCCGGAGGCCTGGAGTCGCAGGCCGCCACGATCGCCGGCGTGGATTTCCGCTACGCCACGCTGGCTCACGCCCACCTCGAGGACGTCCGCTTCAGCGGTTGCCGCTTCGACGGGGCCGACCTCGCCCGGGCGGTGTTCACCGACGGATCGATCACCGAAGGCACGATGCTGCGGGCGACGCTGACGGAAACTCTGCTCGCCCGCACCACGTGGCAGTCGGTCAACCTGACCGGCGCCAAGATGAAGTACTTCTCGGCCGAGCGCACCCACTTCGCGGAGTGCACCTTCCCGGCCCTGCCCAAGGCCGAGTTCGCCGGTTGCACGATCGAGGATTCGTTGTTCACCGGCGCGCTGACCGAGACGCGCTTCCTGGGGCGCGCCCACGACAGCGCGGTCCTGCGGCGGGTGACCTTCTCCTCGGCCGACGTGACCTACCCCGAATTCGACGGCGTCGACTTCGAGGAGGTCACCTTCCCGCCGGGTGACACCCTGATCGTCGTCCCGCGGAATTTCCGGGCCGTGGCCGACCGGGCGGCCGAACTCTCCTCGAGCCGCGGCGACCAGGTCGGCAAGGACCTACGGCAGTTCCTCTCCCGCGAGTCCCGGCGACCCGGCCTGCGGGAAACGGCCGGCTGGGCCACGGCCAGGCACGTCCTCACCGACGACTACGAGGGCGGCGAGGAGTTGGCGGACTTCGCCACCACCACGCTGCGAGAAGCCCAGGAACACAGGTCGGCGACGTAGGTCAGCGGCGGGGTAGCACGCCCAGGAGGGTCGCGGTCAGGGCCAGCTTCAAGGAGTCCTTCAGCGCCAAGTGGAAGCGGGCCAGGTCGGGCTCGGCCTGGTAGGCGGCACGCAGGCTGGGTGGGGGTGTGCTGTAGGCCGACAGCGCGCCGGCCATGACCATGGTCTGCAGGCTGAACAATGTGGCGTTCTCGCCCAGCTCCGGCAGGTGCTTCTGGATCAGGGCGGTCATGGTTGTCAGGCGGTCCAGGGAGGCCCGCTTGTAGCGTGCTACGACCTCGACGGAGACGTTGTGTTCCAGGACGCTGCCCTGCGCGCCGAAGAGGTCGCACAGCACCACTCGGCCGGAGAGTGAGCGGCTGAGGATCTCGGCCACCGCTGCCGCTCGCTCGGCCATGGGTAGATCATCGTCGATGTCGGCGGCCAGCTCGCCGGCCAGTTCCGTCAGCCACTCCCGCAGGAAGTGGTCCAGCAGCTCCAGCAGCACCGCCTCGCGGGACTCGAAGTAGCGCAGCACGTTCGGCTTAGCCAGGCCTACCCGGCGGCTGAGCTCGTTCAGGGTGACCGCGGCCACCGGCATCTCGTCGAGCATCGCCGACGCCATGTCGAGGATCGCCCGTCGGCGGATCTCCCGCTGCTCCTCGGTTCGCGCCCGCTGGAAAGTCACGATCGCCAGCCTAGCTTAGGTACCTGCGGTACGTTGACAACGTACCGAAAGTACTTTAACGTCATCGGCACAAGATACCTTCGGTACGTTAGATGGCTTGGGAGCCTGACATGAGCGAGAAGTGGACGACGGCCACGATTCCGGACCAGCGCGGGCGGGTGGCCGTGGTGACCGGTGCCAACACCGGACTGGGGTACGAGACCGCCAAGGCGCTCGCCGAGCGCGGGGCGTCCGTGGTGCTCGCCGTGCGCAACGTCGAGAAGGGCGAGCAGGCCGCGGCCCGCATGACCGGCAACGTGACCGTGCAGGCACTGGACCTGACCTCGCTCGACTCCGTCCGGACCGCGGCGGCGGCGCTGCGGTCCCGGTTCGACCGGCTCGACCTGCTGATCAACAACGCCGGCGTGATGTACACCCCGAAGCAGACCACCCGGGACGGCTTCGAGATGCAGTTCGGCACCAACCACCTCGGCCACTTCGCGCTCACCGGGCTGCTGCTCGACCTGATGCTGCCGGTGCCCGGCTCGCGCGTGGTGACGGTGAGCAGCGTCGGCCACCGGATCCGGGCCGCGATCCACTTCGACGACCTGCAGTGGGAGCGGTCGTACGGCCGGGTCGCCGCCTATGGTCAGTCCAAGCTGGCCAACCTGATGTTCACTTACGAGCTGCAGCGCCGGCTCGCCACGCACGGCAGCACCGTCGCGGTGGCCGCGCATCCCGGCATGTCCAGCACCGAGCTCGCCCGCAACACCCCCGCGGCCCTCCGGCTTCCGCTCACCTGGCTCGCGCCGCTGATCACCCAGACGCCGGCGAGGGGCGCGCTGCCGACCCTGCGCGCCGCCACCGACCCCGCCGTGCTCGGCGGCCAGTACTACGGTCCCGGCGGACGCAACGAGGTCATGGGCCACCCCCGGCTGGTCACCTCCAGCCCGGAGTCGTACGAGGTGGCCGTTCAGCAGCGGCTGTGGGCCGCCTCCGAAGACCTCACCGGGGTGAAGTTCCCCGTCGTGCAGTCCAGGCAGAGCTCGTTTCCCTCCGGATCGGCCACCACGAGGTAGCCCGGGGCAGAATGCCGTGGTGATCGAGACGACGCTGCCCGGCTGGCTTCCCGACCTCGACGGCGCGGCCGACCGCCGAAGGATACGAGGAGGCCGTCCGCGTCCTGGCCAGGATGCGTGCCGAGTCGGCGCTGCGCCTGGCTTCCGACCCGGCGCTGGCCGCCGGGCTGCGCCGGTCCACCGCCGATCTGCTGGCCGTGGCGGCACGGGCTGACGCGGCGATGACGGCCCTGCGCCCGGATCTCGCCGGCGCGCTCGACGACCCGGTCCGGGCGATGACCGGCCGCCTGGAGCTGCTGTCCGGCGAACCCGAGACCATCGTGCACGGCGACTTCCAGGCCAAGAACCTGCTGTCCACCCCCGGCGGCGGCATCGTCACCGTCGACTGGTCGGACGCCTACGTGCACCCGCACCTCGGCGACCTCTACCTCCTGCTGCGCGAGGGCCGGAAACAGGGCCGAGTCGAAAGCGTACGGATCGAAGCCCTGCCGGAGCTCTTCGCGCACGAAGCCGGCACCGACCCGCGGGTGGTGACCGACCAGCTCGTGACCGGCGGCCTGTGCTGGACCATGAACGCGCTGCGCTGGGTTGTGGAGATCGGCGTCCACGCCGTCCCGGTGTCCCGCGAATGGATCGACGAACTGGTCACCGATCTCCGGGGGCTGGCCGCCATTCGAGTGGCCGGGTCGTCACCCTTCGCCGGGCGGGCGCATGGTGCGGATCGCCGGGCTGAAGTGCATGGTGATGGTGAGCGCCGCCACCAGGGCGGCGAAGGTGAGGAACGTGGGCGCTTGCCCGGCGCGGTCGAAGAGAAATCCTCCGAGTAGCGGGCCCAGGGGAGCGGCGATGCCCGCGGTCAGCATCGCCGCGCTGATGACGCGCCCCTGCAGTTCGGGTGGCGTGATGTCGATCTGCACCGCGAAGAGCATGGCGTTGGCCGGGGTGGCGGTGAAGAACAAGACGGCGAGCAGGGCGCCGACGGCGTAGGTGTCGTGGGTATGGCCGAGCGCGGCGAGGGCGGCCGTGGTGGTCCAGCAGAAGATGGAGATCAATGCGGACGGCGGCAGTCGCCGTTGGATGGGAGCTGATGCCCAGGCGCCGAGGATTCCGTGGGCGCCTCAGCCCCACACTTCCCGGGCCGTCTCCACGATGAGGCCGAGCTTCGCGAACTGCTGGTCCTGGGTGAGCACGTTGCCCTCCACAGTGGATGAGAAGCCGCACTGCGGCGACAGGCTCAGCTGATCGAGGTCGACGTACTTCGCCGCCTCGTCGATGCGCCGCTTGAGCTGGTCCTTGTCCTCCAGGGCGCCGCGCTTGGTGGTGACCAGGCCGAGCACGACCCGCTTGCCGGGCGGCACGAACCGCAGCGGCGCGAAGCCGCCGGACCGTTCGTCGTCGAACTCCAGGAAGAACCCGTCGACGTTCAGCTGGGTGAACAGCGCCTCGGCGACGAAGTCGTAGCCGCCGGACGCGGCCCAGGACGACCGGAAGTTGCCCCGGCACATGTGCGTCGTGACGGTCATGCCCTCGGGCCGGCCGTCGATCGCCGCGTTGATCTGCTTGATGTAGCGCTCGTGCTGGTGCTCCGGGTCGCCGCCCTGCGCGGCGATCATCTCGCGCTGCTTGGGATCGTTGAGATAGGCCAGGCTGGTGTCGTCGAGCTGCAGGTAGGTGCAGCCGAGCGCGGCCAGCCGGCTGACCTCGTCCGCGTAGGCGGCGCTGAGGTCCCGCCAGAACCCGTCCAGGTCCGGGTAGACGTCCTCGTCGATCGCGGCCCGGCCGCCGCGGTAGTGCACCATGCTCGGCGAGGGGATGGTGAGCTTCGGCGTGGCCGTCGTGACCTGGGACTTCAGGTAGGTGAAGGCGTCGGCGAAGATGGTTTCCTCGAGCCGTACGGGCGAGTTGATGCGCAGCGCGGGCGGGTCGAACTCGATGGTCCCGTCCTCGTTGAAGAACTGCACGTGCATGCGCTCGTCGGCCTGGGTGACGCCGCCCAGCCGGTAGATGAAGTCCATGTGCCACGAGGCGCGGCGGAACTCCCCGTCCGTGGCCGACTCCAGGCCGATCTCCTCCTGCCGGCGGACGACCTCGGCGATCGCCGCGTCCTCGATGGCGTGCAGCTCATCGGCCGGCAGCTTTCCGGCCGCGAATTCCTCCCTGGCCCGCAGCAGGCTGGCGGGCCGAAGCAGGCTTCCGACGTGATCGGCGCGAAATGGCGGCATACGGTCACCCTGCCACCGCCGTCGCGACCGGACAACCCTTGATCGGTCGCGCGCCGGGCGGCCCGGGTGGTGGCATCGTGCCTACCCTGGGCGGATGCGGATCAGCTCGCTGCACACGTACCCGGTCAAGGGTTGTCACCGGCTCGACCACGACGCGGCGCGAGTGCAGCCGTGGGGTCTCGCCGGCGACCGCCGGTGGATGATCGTCGACCCCGACGGGGTCGGCATCACCCAGCGCCAGGCACCCGTCCTCACCGGGCTGCACGCCGTGCCCCGGCCCGGCGGTCTGCTGCTCAACGGCTTCGACGTCGCCGAGCCTCAGGACGGCCCGAAGGAAACGCTGCGGGTCTTCAGCTCCAAGCCGCCGCTGACGGCCCGGCTCGCCACGGCAGCCACGGAATTCGTGTCCGACTTCCTCGGCCGCCCGGCCCGGCTCGCCTGGCTCGCCGACACCTCGGTGCGGCCGATCGAGACCCACGCGCTGCCCGGCGACCGGGTCAGCTTCGCCGACGGCTTCCCGCTGGCGCTCGCCAACGCCGCCTCCCTCGACGCGGTCAACGACTGGCTGCTCGAAGCCGGCGACGAACCCGTGCCGATGACCCGGTTCCGGCCCAACGTCGTCATCACCGGCGCGCGGCCCTGGGCCGAGGACGACTGGCTCGGCGGGCGCCTGCGCCTCGGCGACGTGACCTTCCGGGTCGCCAAGGCCTGCAGCCGCTGCGTAGTGACCACTGTCGATCAGGAGACCGGCGAGGTCGGCCGGCAGCCGCTGCGCGCGCTCGGCCGGCACCGCCGCTACCCCGCCGGCCTGCTCTTCGCCATCGCCCTGATCCCGGAGACGGCGGCCGGGACGACCGCCGTCCTCCGGGTGGGTGAGTCTTCCTTAGCTCTGTCTTAGGAAAGTTGCCGCAGGTGCCGCGGCCGCGAAGGATGCGTCAGCGTGACCGCTCATCGCTTCTTCGCCCCCCGCTGGCTCGCGACGGGCGGCGCCGTCTTGCTCGCCGGTGTCCTCGGCATCGCCATGTTGCTGCAGAACGGCGGCTCCGCATGCGCGGCGCCACCGAGCAGCGACAAGCACAAGGGCAAGGCGACGTTCTACGACCTGGGCGGAACGCAGGGCAACTGCTCGATCAAACCCCCGGCCGACGACCTGTACGTGGCGCTGGGCAAGAGCGAATACTCCGGTGCCCGGGCCTGCGGCAGCTACCTCGACGTCACCGGCCCCAACGGCAAGGTCCGGGTCAAGGTCTTCGACTCCTGCCCCGAATGCGCGGTCGGTCACCTCGACCTGAGCCGCACGGCGTTCAAGAAGATCGGCAAGGAGATCGACGGCATCATCCCGATCACCTACCGGGCCGTCCCGAACGCGCCCACGCCGGGCCCGCTGAGCATCACCTTCGTCGCGGGCACCTCGCAGTACTACTGGGCGGTCACGATCGACAACAACGCCAACCCGATCAAGTCGGTGTCGGCCAAGGGCCCGGGCGGCAGCTTCCGCTCGGCGGCGCTCCAGGACTACAACGCCTGGATCATCGACGGGCAGATGGGCAACGGCCCGTTCCAGGTGAAGATGACCGACATCTACGGCAAGACCATCACGGCCAAGAACATCAAGCTCAGCCCGCAGAAGAAGCAGACCACATCGGTACGCTTCGCCATCGGCACGACAACGACGGTGGAAGAGGCGCCCGCCCCGGTCAAGAAGAAGGCCACGGCGTCCCCGAAGCCCAAGAAGGTGGCGTCGCCGTCACCGAGCGCGGTGTCATCGTCGGTCGCGGCCCCGCTCGAAGAATCGACGGTGACCGAGGCAGCGCCGGACGCTCAGGCGGAGGTGGCCCTCGCGGCGGCCGAGCCGGAGGTCAAAGCGGCCTCCTGCGGCTGAGGCAGCTCGAGCCACATGAACAACTCGTCGCGGTCGTCGCCGGGGGCGACCCGGAGCGCGCCCGGGACGCGGCCGACCTCGCGATAGCCGAGGCCGCGATAGAACCGGTCGAGCCCGTGCCCGTCCCGGACGGTGACCTGCAGCGCGGCCAGGCCGAGCCGGGCGGAGACCTCGGCGGCCCGCCGCATGATCGCGGCGCCGTACCCGCGCCCCTGGCTGCCGGGCACGACCATGACCCGCTTGAGGACTCGCCAATGCGCCTTGAGCGGAAAGCGGTTGTCGGCGATGAACAACAGGGCGACCAGCCGGCCCTCGTCGATCCCGATCAGCAGCCGGTCGACCCCGGCGGCCACCCCGGCCAGCGCGCTGTCGGCGACGGGCCGTACGTCATCCTCGGTCACGGGCGCGACGAAGCCGACAGCCCCGCCGGCATTGGTGACCTCCGTCCAGAGTGCGACGATGTCCGCCCGCAGCGCGTCGGTAAGCGGCGGATCGAGCACGAACGACACGGTCATCCCGCCATCGTGCCGAACCGCCCGACGCCGGCACCGGCGGGCGAGCGCCGAAGTGACTGACATCGCAGGGTCGGCCTTCGCGAAGTCACCAACGTGGGGCGCGGCCGACCGTGCCCGCCTGCTCGCCGAGAAGCTCCGCGTACGCGGCCGGGTCGACGGTGCCGTTGGGGCAGCGGTCGAGCAGCCCGGCGAGCCGGTCGGCGATCTCGTCGAGGTCTAGGTCGAGGCGCACGCACAGGTCCTGATGGGCGTCGACCAGCGGCTCGCCGATCTCTTCCGGATCCGTACGGCGGGCGTAGTAGGCGTCGATGAGGTTGCCGGCCAACTCGTCCCAGACCTCGATGGCCTTCTCGATCAGGTCGAGCATGCCGGGTGCGGCCGGCCGGGCGCGCAGGATCTCGACCTCGGCGACGAGGCGGTGACCGGCGTTCTCCACGTCGGCGATCTCCCACCTGGTGCCGGTCGTCGCGTTCGACGCGTCCCGGATGACGGCTTGGAATCCGGCCAGGGCGGACTCGTCCGCCGGATCGAGCATGCCCGCCTTGCCCAGCAGCGAGGTGGCGAACAGCCGGTCCCGGACCGCGTGCGCCACCACCAGGTCGGTCAGCTGTCGCGGGCCGAGGCGCTGCACGGCCCGCAGATAGTCGGCGCGCTCGGGCTCGACCGGGCCGGCCCCGTGCGGGTGACCGGCGGCGGAGAACCTGGCACCCGCGTCGAAGGCGGTCAGGGCCACGGCGACGGCATGCGCGCAGAACTCGTCCGCGGGCCGGCCTCCGCAGTCGCAGTCCCCGGTGAACGCCCGATCGATGACGCCCACCCAGGGCTGGAACCTGATCCCGCCGTCGGACACCACCGCCCGGGCGCCGCCGCCCACGGACTCCAGGTCACCGACCTGGCCGTCTCGCAGCAACCGCTCGGCGACCGCGGTCACCTCCGCCGGGATCGAGCTACGAAACGCCGAAACATCGATGAGGGCAGCCACGGGCGCCAACCCTACCGACGGACGAGGGCTCAGTGGGGTGCGACCGCTTCCCGGCCGTGCAGCGATGCCTGGTCGGCGGCGGCCCGGCCGGAGGCCCAGCCCTCCCGGTTGCTGATGGTCGTCGCATGATGCGTCAGGTCAGGAAACTGCTTCTCGAACACGTCGCGCACCTCGTCGTCCCGCGCCGCGAGCACGGGCAGCAGCTGGGCGGCGCCGGCCGACTCGGCCATCTCCCGACCCACCACATCGGTGGCTTCGTTGAGTCGCTCACCGATCCGGGACGCGTACGCCGTCAGGAACGACTGCCGGAACGAGCGGGTGGTGTTGCGCCCGTATGCGTCGGTGCTCGGCTTGGCCTGCGTCATCGCTCTCGTCGCCTGGACGAGCAGCGAGGTGAACAGCAGCTCGGTCGAGTCCAGATCCGTGGGGAAGCCGACGACGGTGGTGAAACCGAATCGCTTCATCCACACCGCCCGGCAGCTGTTGGCCTCCGCCACGACCTGCAACAGCAACGTCTTCGGCGCTTCGTACGGATTGTCGACGCTCACCCGGCGGGTAGCCGGCTGGTCGCGTTTGCCGGTCGTGGCGACGAGCAGGGCGTGGTCGATGCGGTGCCGGGCCATCAGCGCCTGGGCCTTCGCCGTGTAAGCGTCGGCCTCCTCCGGGAAGTCGGTGGACTCCGCCTTGGCCAGCAGCGCCCGGACCCGGTCGAGCATCCGCTGATCGAGGTCCGCGGGCAGGGTCGCCGCAGCGGGCCTGGCGTTGCCCGGCGTCGGGCCGATCAGCTCGATCGCGGGCAGCGTCGCGAGCAGATGCAGCAGCTCGATGACGGTCGCGATCACCCCGGTGCGGTCGAGGTCCTGCCGTTCGCCCCAGACGGTCACCAGGTGGTCGTCGTGCTCCCACCAGACCCGCGCGTCGAGGGCGGCCAACTGCGACTGCCACCGCTGATCGACGGTCGCCGTGGGATAGCCGCGCATCTGCGCCGCGATGGCATCGACCATGAGCCGGCCGTGCCGTGCCGTGTGCTCGCGGCGGGCCGCACGCACCAACTCGGCCGGCTGCCAACCGCGCCGCCAAGCGTGCTCGACCTCGCGGAGCAGGGTCGTCAGCAGCGCCCGGTTGACGACCTGCGCTCCGGCGGCACCGCCGGGGCCGGCGGTCAGCAGCGCGTGGCAGCGATCGAGCTCAGCCGTCTCTTCGCGGTGCCGGGCCTGGATGGCCTGGTGGATGATCTGCTCGGCGAGCTGACGCTGGGACGGAATATGGGGCGCGCCGAACAGGCCCAGCGGATCGTCGACCCCGGGCGTCGTCCCCGTGGCCCTGCGACGGTGGGCCGCATCCGCGGCCTTCCGCTTGGCCTTGTGCCGCTCACGGCTGTTCTTGCCCATTGCCCTCCGCCCGGCCCGATGACACGAGTGGACGACGCTATCAAGCCGGACCGACAGGCAGCCACGGCCGGACGATGACGGCACCGGTTCGGGGGACGGCATCCGATCCGGCCGATCAGCGGAGACTCTCCCGCCGGCGGCGAATCGTCAGCATCGCCGTCGTGACGATCGCCAGGACGGCGAGGACGCCGATCCCGGCCGGCCACCACCGCCACGGGGGCCCGTCCTGGGCCGGCCCGCCCCGCTTCGCCGCCGCCACCGGCGCGACCTGCGCCGGGGGCGGCTGGGCAGTTCTGGCCCGCACCTCGACGGTCACCTTGCTGGTGTGCGGCGCCGGCGCGCGGACCGTCACCCGCCAGCTTCCGGGGGCCAGGATCGGGCCGGTGGTATAGAAGCCCTGTCCCTCGCCGGCCGGATCGAGTCGCACTGGTCCGACCGTCCGCCCACCCTCGGCGGTGGCGGTGAGTACCAGCCGGACCAGCGTGTCCAGCCGGTGCCCGTCGGCGTGGCGGGCCTGCACGGTGATGCCGGTGGCGCCGTCGCCGGCCACCTCCAGCTTGAGTTTTCCGTTGTGCGCCCACGCCGGGCCGGTCGCCGGCAGGATCGCCAGCGACAGCCCGACCAGGACGGCGGCTGCTCCACGGGTACGACGCATCGGGCGGTCTCCTTCCTCGGCGGCGGACGGGCCGGTGCCGTCAGAGCGGGCGGTCCGGGGAGATCCGGGTGGGGCCCCCGGCGAGCCGGCCGGCGCCGGTGACCGGCTTGCCGGCGTTCGCCCGTACCCCGGCCTTGCTGGCGGTGCCGCCGAGCCGCTCGATCATCGCGTCGGCGTCCCGGACCAGGGTGTCCCGGACGTCGGTGTCGGTGACCAGGGCGGCGTCGTTGACGAGCTTCTTGAAGGCGGTCAGCTGCCGCACCGCCTGCTCGTCCTTGCCGGCCGCCTCCGCGGCCCGGACCGCATCCAGTTTGGTGGACAACTGCCGGTGCGCCCTGGTCGAGAGCCGCCCGGTCGCCTTGAACCGGTCCAGCAGGTTCTGCATGTCCCGGAACGAGGTGGTGACGAAGAACCTGGCCGTCGTCGAGGTGCTGTTGCCCGCCCGGTCGGTCGCGGTCACGGTCAGCTCGTGCAGGCCGAGCGGCAGCTCGTACAGCGCCTGGAGGGCACCGTTGGCGTACGGCCGCCCGTTCAGAGTGCCGGTCGTGGTCTCGATGCCGGAGGTCGGGTCGACCGCCTGCCACGAGGTCCGGATGTCCTGGCTGTCGCCGTAGAGCTGGCCGTTGGCCAACCCGGAGACCAGCAGGGTCGGCTTGGTGCCGTCGATCCGCACGATCCCCGACTTGAGCGTCTCGGCGTTGCCGGCCTTGTCCACCGCCCGGTAGAGCAGCTCGTGCTCCCCGTCCCCGGTCACGTCCACCGGCGCGGTGTACGGCGTCCAGGCGCCGCCGTCCAGCGACCATTCCAGCTTCTCGACCCCGGAACCGGCGTCCGTCGAGGTCAGCACCACCGGGACGGCGCCGTCGTGCCAGCCGTTGTCGTTCGCCGGGGCGAACCGCGCCGAGGTGACCGGAGCCGTACTGTCGATCTTGACAGTGGCCGACTTCGTCTCCTCCACGTTGCCGGCCGAGTCGGTCGAGCGGAACCGCACCTGGTGAGTGCCGTCGCCGCCGACCGGTAATGGGGCGGTGTAGGCGGTCCAGGCGGTGGCGTCGTCGAGCCGGTACTCGGTGCCCGCCACCCCGCTGCCGCCGGCCTCGTCGTCGGCGGTCAGGGTGACCGTGACGGGTCCGGTGTACCAGCCCTGGACCGGGGTTCCGGACACCTTGGCGCCGGTCACCGGCGCGGTGGTGTCGGTCTGCTCGGCGCCCATCCGGAAGTAGTCGAACGCCACGGTCTTCGAGGCGGTCTGGGCGGCGCCGAGGCTGTACAGCCCCACCTTCGGGGTGGCTCCGACGGCGGCGTTGGTCAGCGGCTCGAGCGTCGTCCACTCCGTGCCGTCGGCCGAGTAGGCGGCGGTGTAGGTGTTGCCGACCCGGGCCAGCCGCAGGTGCCACACCGCCGAGGTCAAACCGCCGGCCTGCGGTTGTGGATCCTGCACCGTCGCGCCGATCTCGCTGCGGAACTCGATCCGCCGGCTGACCGGCTGACCGGCGGCGTTGTCGACGACGAAGTCGAGCTTGACGTAGTTGTCGTCGTCGCCGTACACGAGCAGCCCGGCCTGCTGGTACTGCTCGTTCAGCAGGCTGCCGTCGACCTTCGTCCGCAGGGTCCAGTCGCCGGACGGCGCGGTCCGCAGGATGAAGTTCTTCGGCCCGGTGTTGTTTCCGGTGTAGATGTCGCCGTTGGGCACGTCGATGCGCAGGGCCCCGTCCGTGACCCGGTAGGTCGCCGGGTCCTCCCGGACAATCGCGTCCCACCGGCACTTGTCCAGCGCGTCACCGGTGAACTCGTCCGACGGGTCGACCGGTTCCGCCGGCGCGTCCGGCGTGAACTGGAACCAGTCGAACACCGCGTCCACCACTGGCGCGGAGGTGCCGCCGTTGAGCGCGAAGACCCCGACGCGCGGGCTCTCGATGCCGGCCATCGCGGCCGGCCGGCCGACCGGGGTGAAGGCCTGGCCGTCGGCCGAGACCGCCGCGGTCAGGTTCGTCCCATCGCTGGTCAGCCGTACGTACACCACCTCACCAGCGGGCGCGGCGGTGCTGTCGGCGCTCTCGTTGCGGGGGGCCCCGGCGGTCTCCCGGATGAACTCCACCGTGCGCGCGCCGTTGTAGATGAAGTCCAGCTTGGCGTAGTTGTCGTCGTCGCCGTAAACCAGCAGGCCGGCCTGCTGATAGCTCGCGGTGGCCGGCAGGGCGACCTTCGTGGTGGCCTGCCAGGCCCCGCTGGGCAGGGGTTGCAGGACCAGGTTGGTGGCGTCGTTGCGGGTGCCGTAGAGGTCGCCCGCGGCGGTGGGCAGCCGTAGCGTCCCGTCGGCGACCGAGGAGAGCTGGTTCTCCCGGATCACCGTCCAGCGGTCACGGTTCAGCGCGTCGCCGAGGAAGTCATCCGAGCGCGCCCCGAAACAGGAGGTGTTCGGCGCGTCCACCTTGATCGGAACGCGCGCGTACGCACTGGCTCCGCGGCTGTCGGTCACCGTCAGGGTGGCGGTGAAGGTGCCGGGCACCCGGTAGGTGTGACTGGCGTCCAGGGTCTTGGCCGTACCGCCGTCGCCGAAGTCCCAGGCGTACGTCAGCGGGGTGTCGCCCTCCGCGTCGGTGGCCGTGCCGTCGAACGCGACCATGACCGGCGCGGTGCCGGCGGCCGGGGTCGCGGCCGCGGTGACCTTGGGCGGCGCGTTCTCGGTGACTCCCCGGCCGAGGAAGTCCATCCAGTTCACGTTGAACAGCGACCCCGTCCCGGCGGCCGGGTCACGGGCGACGAAGTAGAGCGAACCCGCGTTGGTGCCGGTGACCGGCGCGGTGACGTCGGACCAGGTCTGCCAGCCGCCGGTGCCCGGCACGTCGACCGTGGCGACCAGCGGGCCGTCGGCCGCGTCGGCGCGGACCTCGATCCGCCCGCCGCCGGTCGCCGAGGCGACCCGGAAGCGGATCGACTCGATGCCGGTCAGGCTGGCCGGGTCCAGCGACCACCAGTCGCCGTCCTCGATGAAGCCGATGTTCTGGCCGCCGCCGGCCGGGTCGGTGGCGGTCTCCCGCCCCACGCCCGGGTCGCCGCCGCCGACACCGCCGGGCACCCGGCCGGTGCCGGTGTGGTGCTCGGCCTGCTTCCGCTTGGGCTGCAGCTGCTCGATCGCCCGCCCGGTGAGCGGGCCGGCACCGCCGGTGCCGCCCTCGTCGGTGTAGGTCGCCTCGAAGACGGCGAAGACATTCGCCTCCGCGCCGTGCCCGGAGGCGAGTGCGGTCTGCACGGTGCCGGTGCAGCCGGTGTGCTGCTCCAGCGGGTGGGCGTGCTCGTCGTGGCCGAGCAGCACCTGCAACCGCACCCGGTCGCAGTCGATCTCGTCGTCCTCCGGATCGGTCACCGTGATCGTGTATCGAACCTGGTCGCCCCAGTCGAAGAAGCCGCCGTCCGGCGGGAACTCGATGGCCACCGTCGGGGCCGTGTTGCCGACCGTCACCGGTACGTTCGCCACCGCGCTGCGCCCGTTCGGATTGGTGACCGTGAGCTGCGCGGTGTAGTCGCCCGCCGTGGCGTAGGTGTGCGTGGGGTTGGCCTCGGTCGATGTCGCGCCGTCACCGAACTTCCAGGCGTAGGTCAGCGCGCCGCCGTCCGGATCGCGGGATCCCGCACTGGAGAACCGTACGGTCAGCGGCACCGGCCCGGAGGCCGGTGTGGCGCCGGCCGCCGCGATCGGGGCCCGGTGACCGGCGATGTAGTCGATCCGGTAGACCCCGGAGTCGTCGTTGTTGCCGCCGAAACCGCTGCCCCATTCGATCAGGTAGAGCGCGCCGTCCGGGCCGAACTCGAACTCCATCGGACGGATGAAGCTCATCCCCGCCAGCGACCGGTTGATGTCGACCAGGGACCGCCCGTCGGCGGTGACCTGCATCGTGTACATCTTCGACTGGTTCCACTCGCCGAACATCGCCTTGCCGTCGTAGTAGGCCGGCCACTTGCGATCGGAGTTCAGCTCGGCGTCGTAGCGATAGACCGGGCCGCCCATCGGGGCGCCGCCGCCGCCGATCTCCGGGAAGAGCGGGTTGCCGCTGTAGTCGTAGTCGACGGTGGCGGCGATGGCCGGCGGCAGCGCGGTAAGACCGGTGTTGTTGGGCGAATTGTTCACCGGTGCCGCGCAGTCGAACTTCGCCCCGCTCGGGCCGGACGGGAACTGGTAATCGTTGTACGCGTAGTTCGCGCCGATGCAGTACGGCCAGCCGTAGTTGCCGGGGGCGGCGACGATGTTCCATTCCACCGTGCCCTCGGGACCCCGGTTGGGGTTGGCCGAGCCGGCGTCCGGCCCGTAGTCGGCGACGTAGAGGGTGCTGGTGGCCGGGTCGATGCCGATGCGGAACGGGTTGCGGAAACCCATCGCGTAGATCTCCGGGCGGGTCTGCGCGGTGCCCGCCGGGAAGAGGTTCCCCGCCGGGACGGTGTACGACCCGTCGTCTTCCGGGTGGATCCGCAGCACCTTGCCGCGCAGGTCGTTGGTGTTGCCGGAGGTGCGCTGGGAGTCGTAGTCCGACCGGCCGGGCCGCTCGTCGATCGGGGTGAACGCGTCCGACTCGAACGGGTTGGTGTTGTCCCCGGTGGCGAGGTAGAGGTTGCCCGCGCTGTCGAAGGTCATGCTGCCGCCGGCGTGGCAGCAGGTGTTGCGCTGGGTGTTGACCTGAAGGACGACCTTCTCGCTGGCCGGATCGATGGTGTCGCCGGTGACGGTGAACCGGGACAGCAGGTTGCGGGCCACTCCGTCGTTGCGGGCGTAGTAGAGATAGACCCAGCCGTTGTCGGCGAAGTCCGGGTCGAGCCGGACGCCGATCAGGCCGTCCTCGTTGCCGGTGAAGACATCCAGGTCGACCGCGGTGACCGTGCCGCCGGTGTCGGGCTTGACGATCCGCACCCGGCCGTCGCGCTCGACGTAGAACACCCGGCCGTCCCGGGCGATGTCCAGCTCCATCGGGTTGCTGGTGTTGCCGTCCAGGGTGACCTTCTCGAAGCTGTCGGTCAGCGCGGCGCCGCAGTCGGCGTCCAGCACGCCGGCGGCGGTCTGGATGCCGCCGAGCAGGTGGGCGAGGAAGCCCGGCTCCGCGTACGACTCCGCGGTGTGACCGCCGCCGGTGTACCAGGCTCGTCCGCCGTCGTAGTCCTGGCACCACGCGGTGGGGTGGTCGTGGCCCATCGCGCCGGCACCCGCCGTGTAGCTGGTCTCGTCCAGGCTGGCCAGCACGTGCACGGCGGCGCGCGGGTTGGACTGGAAGTTGTACCACTCGTCGAAGCGCGACCAGCGCTCCGGCAACTCGGCCGTGGACGGGTGGGCCGGGTCCTCCACCTTCACCGTGGCCTGCTGGTTGGCGGGGTGGCTGGCGAAGTACGCGCCGACCAGCTTGCCGTACCAGGACCAGCTGTACTCGGTGTCGGAGGCGGCGTGGACGCCGACGTAGCCGCCGCCGGCCTGGATGTAGCGCTCGAAGGCCGCCTGCTGGCTGGGGTCGAGGACGTCTCCGGTGGTGGAGAGCCAGATCACCGCGCGGTATTTGGCGAGGTTGGCGTCGGTGAAGGCGGCGCCGTCCTCCGTGGCGTCGACGGTGAAGCCGTTGTCGGCTCCGAGCCGCTGGATGGCGGCGATCCCGGCGGGGATGGAGTCGTGCCGGAAACCGGCGGTCCTGGAGAAGACCAGCACGGAGTACGGCTCCACGTCGGCAGCGGCCTGGGCTCCCGCCGGCCGCGGGCCGATGGGGGCCGCCTGGGCGACCGGCGCGCTGGTCAGCACGGTCGACAGGAGGACGAACGAGAGCAGGGCAGCGGTGCGCAGGCTGGGCCTGGGAGCGCGCCGGCGTGGACGGAACACGTGTTCTCCTTGTCCTGGGTGGACAGTGGTTCACGGGCCGGTCCGCCTCGCCGGCGGGCCACGCCATTGACACATCGAAATTTGTTGATTCCCTTTACAAATTAGGGCCACCGGCTTCGTGTCCGGCAAGAGTTGAGCGTGTAACAGTTTCATAACCGACAGTGAAGCCGGTGTTGCGGGGTCGATCATCCTGACCGCGGCCCCGGCGATCGGAAGGCGGCCGCCGGGCGCCCCTCGGCATTCGGTGTGGTCGCGGTCCGGAGGTCGCCGGTCGCGGCCCTCGGGCGTGGGGCGGGCACCTTACACATGGCTGACTGTGCAGTCCATAGTTCGGAAAACTTCCACCCACATGACGCTCACGGGCTGCTCATTCGTCAACGTGACCCTCCGCCATTGTTGGATTGCGGGCAGTGTTCCGCGCGTCGTAAGGTCGCCGCCAGGCCGACCGGGCTACCAGAGCTGGACGTGCGGGAGCGGGCTCAAGCGGAAGCATTGTCCACAGTGGTACACATCACTGTGCGTAGTGGTACGCGGTAGTGGCGCTCACCGTCCAGCACGAAGTGTGAAGAGGGTTGCGGATGACGCTATCTGCTGCGAACCGTCGAGGACTGCTGGGCGCCGGCGGGTTCGCGGTGCGATCGCTGCTATCGGTGGCCCTGCTGGTGCCGCTTTCCTTCCTCTCCGTGCTGCTGTGGGAGCACACCTCCGGGGAAGGCAATACCGCCGATCTGCAGCGCAAGGGCACGGAATACTTCAGCGCGCTCATCCCGCTGGAAGTCGCGCTCCTTGACGCACAGGCCGCCGCGGTCGCCGGTCAGCCGGTGCCGCTGGACAACCTCGATCGGGCGGTGGAGGCGGTTGCTGCGGTCGACGCCCGGCTGGGCGACGACCTGAGCAGCCGCCAGCGCTGGGGCGAGGTCCGCGCGAAGATCGAGGCACTGCCGAACGGTCGCTCGCCGGGCGTCGATACGGTCTTCACCGCGTACACGGAGACCACCGACTTGCTGTTCGCGCTCTTCGACAAGGTCCGCAACAGTTCGAAAGTGATCCTGGACCCGGAAACCGACACCTACTTCCTGCACGACGGTGTCACTCAGGAACTGCCGTCGGCTATCGCCGCGGCCGGCGAGTTGGCCGATCTCACGGTTGTCATGGCGGGCAAGAGCGCCACGCAGCGCAGCGCCCTGGTGCCCGACCTGCTCGCCCGGCGGGTGGCGCTGGAGGGCGCCACCGGGGACCTCGTTGACGACATCCGGTTCTCCGTTGACAGCACCGAGAGCGCGACGCTGGGGGGCAACCTGCTCGGCCGGCTCGACCGCCTCCGCAGGGTCGTGGACTCGATCCTCCCGGCGACCTCGGCACTGTCCAATTCGTCTGCCACCGCGGATCCGGCGTTGATGGCGAAGAACCGGACGGAGGCCCAGGCCGCCGCCGCGGACCTGTCGCAGGCGATGCTCCGGGAGCTCGATCTCCTTATCGAGCAGCGACAATCGACGCTGCGGGCGGAGCTCCTGGTGGGCGTCGGATCGGTGCTCGCGATCGTTGCCCTTTTGGCTGGCGGCGTCGTCCTGGACGCGATCTCGCGACGCCGGGCCGCGCCCCCGAAGCCGCCCGCCGAGGGCACCGGCGCGCACTCACGGCCCGGCACGCTCGCCCGGCCAGCCGCCGGCGTGGACGCCCGGTTGGCGCCGCTGGCCCAGCCGCCCCCGGTGACCGTGCCGGTACACCCGCCGGTGGGCGGATCAGCGGACGCCGAGCCCGACCCGTGGGAGCGCTACGTTGCTAATCGATAGGCTCCGGATCCGTTGGAAACTGGCCGTGCTGGTCGGCATCCCGTTGGTGGTGATGGTCCTGCTCGCCGGGCCGATCGTGGCCGAGCGCATGAAGCAGGCCGACCGTGCCGAGGCGACCGCCGAGTCGGTGCGGATCGCGAGCCAGATCGGTCTGCTCACCCAGGACCTGCAGCAGGAACGGCTGCTGGCGGTCGGCCACCTGGCGAACGCGGTCGAGCGCAACCGCCTGGTTCTGCAGTTCTCGGCGGTCAACGACCGGGCCGTCGACGTCCAGAACGACCTGGGCGCCGACCTGCCGGCCGAGGTGGCGGAGGCGATCAGGGGAGTCCAGGCCGTAGTGGACGTGCGCGCGGCGGTGCTCGCCCGCGCCATTCCGGCGGATCAGGTCATCGTCGGATACGCCACGGTGATTCGAAGCCTGCTCGCCTCGCTGAATCTGGTCGACGTCGTGGACTCGGCCACCGGGGAAGGCCGTCAGGTGGTGGCGCTGGACGCGCTGCTCCGCGCGAACGAGGCGAGCGACGCTGCTGCGGCGTACCTCGTGGTCCTCGCGGCGACCAGGACCCAGGCGGCCGTGACCGGTTTCATCACGGAGCAGGCTGTCCTCGGCAGTGAGACCGCCCGGTTCATCCCGCTGGCCACACCGACCCAGATCTCGCTTCAGCAGATGGTCTCCGATGCCTTCACGGTCCGGTTCGGATCCGCCGTCCCCCGCTGGCCAACGCAGACGGTCGATGCCATTCCGATGGACCGGCTGTTTCCGTCGATGGAGTCGTTCGTCGCGCTGGACCGCGTCGCCGAGCAACGGATCGTGGCCGACGTGACGGCCGCGGTCACCGAACGAAGGAACGCGGCCCTGCTCGGCGTGTACGGCGTCAGCAGCGGCGTGTTCGCCATCCTCCTCCTCGTGGTGGCGCTGGTCATCGTGGTGGCGCGAGCCGTCGACCGCCCGCTGACCCGGCTCACCACCTCGGCCGCCCGGGTGGCCGGCGTCGCCGAGGCGGAACTGGTGCGGGTGGCCGACGACGAGACCGAATCCGTCGTGCGGATCCATCTCGATCAGCTCGATGTGCACGCGAGGGACGAGATCGGTGACTTGGCGCGGGCGTTCGAGCGCGTGCAGGGCACCGCCGCGCTGCTGGTCGAACGGCAGGCGGTCAGCCGGCACAACGTGGCCGAGATGTTCTGGCACATCGGCCGCCGAACCCAGACGCTGGTGAGCCGCCAGGTGGCACTCATCGACGAGCTTGAGCACGATGAGACCGATCCGGGCCGCCTGCAGCAGCTGTACCGCCTGGACCACCTGTCCAACCGGCTGCTGCGCAACGCCAGCAGCCTGGTGGTGCTGTCCGGGGCCCACGGGGCGGACGCGCACGTGGAGCCGCTTCCGCTGGAGGACGCGGTACGGCTCGCGCTGGCCAAGATCGAGGATTACACCCGGGTGGACACCACGATCCCGTCCGACATCGAGCTCACCCCGGCGATCATCCCCGACCTGGTCCTGGTGCTGGCCGAGCTGATGGAGAACGCGACCAATCTCTCGCCCCCGCACACGCGCGTCTCGGTCGCGGCGACCGCGTCCCCCGCCGGGGCCCGGATCACGATCGTCGACCACGGAATCGGTCTGTCCGAGGAGCGGCTGGCCGAGGAGAACGCCCGCATCCAGCGGCGCGAGCGGCTGGATCTCGCGCCGACCCGGGTGCTGGGGCTGTTCGTGGTGGGCCGGCTGGCCCGGCGGCACGGCCTGGGTATCAAGCTGTCCGCTACCGACGGTGGCGGCGTCACGGCCACCGTGGACGTTCCGCAGCAACTGGTCACCCGGGTGACCGTGCAGACGAGTGCTCGGCCGGCGGACGGAGACGTGCTGCAGCGGCTGCGCGCCGTGATGGACGGCGGGTCCTGGAACGGGTTCGCCGTCAGCCATCAGCCGGCCATCGCCGCGGCAGCACCGGTGGCCGCCGCCCTGCCGGCGGCACCGAAGGCGGTCGCCACAGCGCGGGCGGGCTCGGCGGTCGCCGCCCCGCGCAGCGTGTCCGGGCTGCGGCAGCGGGTGCCCGGTGCGCAGGTGATCCAGGGAAGTCCACGACCACAGCAGCCCCCGAGGTCCGAGGAACCGGTCAGGCAGGCCCCGCCGGACCGCCCGGTTGCCGCGGCTGCGCTCAAGCGCCGGGTGCCCGGCGCGACGCTCGAGGGCGACTCGCTGCCGCTCCAGCGACCGCCGGACGAGACCGCCGCGCCGGCCAGCCCCGACGAGGTGCGGCAACTGGTCGAGCAGTTCCAGCTTGGTGTCACCCGTGCGCGGACCGACGCCGGTCCGGTTCATCAGAGCAGGGAGCGTACAGAGCAATGACGATCATTCGCGTGTCCGACAACGGCGCGGATCGGGGTAGCTACGAGTATCCCCAGCTGAGCCCGGAGGCGAAGACCTTCAACTGGTTGCTGGATTCGTTCACCGGCAACACCGTGGGGGTCATGGAGGCGGTCGCGGTGTCCTCCGACGGCCTGCCGATCGCCATGTCGGCGATCAAGGACCGGACCAACGCCGACCGGCTGGCGGCGGTGGTGTCCGGCATGAGCAGCCTGGCCGGCGGCGCCGCGCACTGGTACTCGCTCGGCGACCTCAACCGGGTGATCGTCGACCTGACCCGCGGCTACCTGCTGGTCACGTCGATCAGCGTCGGGTCGCTGCTCGGCGTGGTCGCCAAGCGCTCCGCCGACCTCGGGACGGTGGCGTACGAGATGACGATGTTCGTGGACCGGGCCGGTGCCGCGCTGACGCCACAACTCGTCGCCGAGTTGAAGAACTCCGTACAGCAGTGAGCTCCCCGCCAGCCCGCGAGGGGCCGGCGGGCGATGCGGACAGGAGACTCCCTCCGTACCTGCGGGCTCAGATGCCGGCACCACCAGCGAAACCACCGGATCAGGCCGCGAGGACATCCGACGACGCCCACGGTGTCCGCCCGTTCGTGCTCACCGCCGGCCGGGTGTCCGGCGACGCCGCCGACATCGGCCTGGAGACGCAGGTCACGGTGCGGCCCGCCGGCCCCAACGGGCCGCGCGCCCCGGTCGCGAGCCTCGCCTCCGAGCTGCGGGCGATCGTGGCCCTGTGCGACAAGCCGGTTTCGGTCGCCGAGATCTCCGCCCGGTCGCGCCTGCACCTGGGGGTGACCAAGATCCTCGTCGGTGACCTCTGGGCCGCCGGCTACCTCGACGTCCACGCCGATGATCTGTCCGAGTTCCCTTCCCCCGAGACGATCCTGCGAGTGATGCATGGGCTACGCACCATCTCCTGACCGGAGCGCACCCCCGGTTCCGGTGAAGATCGTGATCGCTGGTGGTTTCGGCGTCGGGAAGACCACGACCGTCGGGGCCATCTCGGAGATCGCTCCGCTGACCACGGAGGCTGAGATGACGACCGCGTCGGTCGGGGTGGACGATCTGGGGGCCCGGACCGACAAGACCACGACCACGGTGGCCATGGACTTCGGGTGCGTCACCTTCGACGCGAGCCTCAAGCTGTACCTGTTCGGCACGCCGGGACAGAACCGGTTCGGATTCATGTGGGACGACCTCCTGCGCGGTGCGCTCGGTGCCCTGGTGGTGGTGGACAGCGGCCGGATCGACGACTGCTACCCGGCGGTGGACTACTTCGAGAACGCCGACGTTCCCTTCGTGATCGCGGTGAACGCCTTCGGCGGTGTGCTCACGCACCAGATCGACGAGGTGCGCTGGGCGCTGGCGGTGAAGGACTCCGTACCGGTGGTCGCCTTCGACGCGCGTAGCCGGGTGTCGGTCCGTGACACGCTCCTGATCGTCCTCGACAAGGCCCTCGAACGGGCGATGCGGACCCGGCGCTCCTGAACCGCGTTCTCAACCGGCCGTCTCCAAGCGGCGGGCGAGCTCGGCGAGGTAGGGCAGGTACAGGCGGGCGCCAGCCGAGGAGGCGGCCTCGACGGCGGTGGCGAGCAGGGCCGGCGCGGTCGGGTCGTGCCGGGCCACGGACAGCGCCGCGGCCGCCCAGCGTGCCTCATGCCGGCCGAGCGCCGGGCCGGTCGCGACCGCACGGGCGATCAGCTGGTCGGCCTCGGCGAGACGGTTGAGGTCGACACAGGTGAGAGCTGCGCGGGCCGCCGCCCAGCAGCCGAACAGGTCGAGGTTGGCGGAGAGATCCAAAGACCGGTGGTACGCGTCGAGCGCGGCCGGCAGGTCACCCAGGTTCTGGTAGGCGATGCCGATTGCCCGCCACGCCGTCGCTGTCCAGCCACGGTGGTGCAGGCGCTGCGCGATGGCCAGCGCGGCTCGGCCGTCGGCGAGCGCCTCGTCGGGACGGCCGAGCGCGGAGAGCGCCTCGGAGCGGTGCCACAGCGCATACGTTTGGCCGTCGGGGTGGCCGAGAGTGCGGGCCACGTCGAGGGCACGCTCGGTGTCGGCCAGCCCCTGGGCGGCCCGGTCGAGCAGAACGCGGCCGTGCCCACAGGTCGAGCGTGGGGTGACCGCGCGCATCAGGTCGCCCGAGCTCTCGAAGAGGTGGGCGGCGCGATCGAGTTCGTCCACGCCCTCCGCGATGCTGCCGTGCAGGAATGCGGCCATCGCCCGGGCATCGAGGATGCGGGCGGCGCCGCGCGAGTCGCCGGTACGGGTGTAGATCGCCAGCGCCGCCGCGGCCCGGGCGGCGGACCGCTCCGGCTGGTCGAGGTTCATGTCGATGACCGAGGCGACCTCGAGCACGGATGCTCGGGCCCGGTCGTCGCCGCCGGCTTCGATGAGGGCGAGCTCGGCGATCTCGGCCGCGCGCCGCATGTCGTCGGCGCCGGAGTCAAGCGCGGCGAGCTGGGCCAACAGGCCCGCGCGGGCCGAGCCGCCCGGATAGCCGGCAAGCGCCGCCCGGAGGTCGTCACGGGCGGCGGCGATGTCGCCGCGCCGCCGGCGCGCCTGTGCCCGGGCGGCCAGCAGCCGCGCCCGGACCGGTCCCTCGGCGCCGCCGGTGGCGAGGCCGGCGTCGGCGAGTTGGTCGGCCTCGGCGTCGGCCACCTGGTCGAGCGCGTTCGCGGCGGCGCGGGCGTATGCCTCGGCCGCCCTGGCGACATCGCCGGCGCCGAGCCAGTGCCGCGCCTGCTCGGGGGCGTCGCCCTGTTCCACGTCGAGGACGCCGGCCAGCCGAGTGTGCAGCCGGGCCCGGGTCACGTCGGTGAGACCACCGACCACCACCTCGGCGACCATGTCGTGGGCGGTCCGCCAGCCGTGGTCGCCGAGGCGGACCAGGCCGGCCGCGGTCAGCTCCTCCAGCGGGCCGAGCAGCTCCGTGAGCGACAGCTCAGCGGCGGCCGCCAGCGTCGGGGCCGGCACCTCGCGGCCCAGGAGCGCCAGCAGCCCCAGCACGGTCGCGGCCGGACCGGCGTGGGCGGCTGCCCGGTCCCCGATCGCTCTGCGCTGCCCGGCTCGGCCGGCTTGCCGGGCTCGCCCGGCGGCCTCCGGCGATGCGGCGCGCCAGCGGCCACCGGCGTCGGCCGCTTCGAGCAGGCCCTCGGCGTGCAGCAAACGGAGCACCTCGGCCACCGCCATCGGCGTCCGGTCGGTCTCGGCGGCGATCGCCGCGACGAGGTCGCCGTCGTCGACCAGGTCGGCCAGGGCGAATTCGAGGAGCCCGCCCAGCTCGATCACCGGCGGACCCGGCAACCGGCGTACCAGCTCCGCCGGGCCGGCGGGCAGCTCGTCCGGCCGGTATGCGACTACCAGCCGGGGCCGGTCGGCGCTGCCGGCGACACTGCCGAGCAGCTGGACGCTGCTGGGGTCGGCCCACTGGAGGTCGTCCACCAGCAGCGCCCGGTCGGGGTGGTCGGTGAGCAGCCGCCGCGCCGCCTCGCGGACCAGGGCGTTGCGTGTCTCCGGGTCGAATCCGGCCGGTAGCGGGTCGAGCTCGGGCAGCAGCTCGGCCAGTGCCGCGCGGAGCCTGCTCGGCAGCGAACCGAGAGCCGACCCGTCCGCAGCGATGAGCTTGCGCAGTAACGTCCGTGCCAGCGACCACGGTTCGTCCCGGTCCGCCCAGGACGCGGCCACATCGACCGCCGGCACGCTGGCCGCGATCTCCTCCATCAGCCGTGACTTGCCGGTGCCGGACCGGCCGGCGATCCGCACGATGCCGCCCGACAGACCGGCGACGACCTGACGGATCACGGCGTCGCGCCCGACGAAGGGCAGCAGCCCGAACCCGGCGCGCGGCTCGCCGGGTCCGCGGCCGCCGTCCGCGCCGGATCGCAGCAGGAGGCGATGGAGCTCCACCGCACCCGGCGAGGGGTCGAGGCCGAGCTCGGCTGCGAGGCTGCGCCGGTACCGGTCGAAGCAGGCCAGCGCGGCGACCCGGTCGCCGGCCGCGGCCAGCGCCCGCACCAGAGCCAGCGCGGCGGTCTCCCGCAACGGCTCGGCCGTGGCTGCCGCCGTCGCGTATTCCACCGCCAGCGCCGGCGCACCGAGCCCGACGGCGAGCGCTGCGGCCCGTTCCCAGGCGATCTGGCGGGCCTGCAGCACCCGGGTCCGGTAGGGCTGGGACCAGTCCGCGTACATGTCCTCGGGCAAGGGCTCGGCGACCGGCCCGAGGGCCTCGCGGTAGGCCGCCAGCGCCGCCGGCCCGGCAAGCTCGCCGGCCCGTTCCACGGCCGAGAGAAAGACCTCGGTGTCGACGCTGCAGTCCGGCGGACCGGTCAGGGCGTAGCCGTGAGGACCGGTGTGGATCAGCTCCGGCCGGCCGACCGCCCGCCGGGCCCGGTTGATCAGAACCTGCAGGTTGGCGGCCGGGCTGGCCGGCGGTCGCTGCGGCCACAGCGCCTCGATGAGCAGGTCGTTGGCCACGAACTGGCCCTGCCGGCTGGCGAGGACACGCAGCAGCGTGCGCACCTTGCGGCCCTGGTACGCCGCCTCCTCCAGCTCCCGGCCGTCCCGCACGACGGCGAAGCGGCCCATCAGACGCACCTGTACGGGCGCCGGCCGAGGTGCTGGCGCGTCCGCTAGATTCCCGCCAGTTGTCTGCAAGCACGTACTCCTAGCGTCGGGTCGACGGAATCACCGAGACCCGGAGGGCACGATGTCCGAACAGACCACGCAACATGTCACCTTCACCAAGCCCGACGAGGTCCGCTCCTTCGCCCACGGCCGGCTCGAGCTGCTCCAGGTCGACGGGTCTGCCATCGGCCGGCTCGTGCTGGAGCCGGGCTGGCGCTGGTCCAACGACGTCAAGCCGGTCGCCGGCACGCAGCTGTGCGAGGCGCCACACTTTCAGTACCACGTCGCCGGCGTGCTGCGTATCGCCATGGCGGACGGAACCACCTTCGACGCGGGGCCGGGCGACGTGACCTCGCTGCCGGCCGGGCACGACGCCTGGGTCGTCGGCGAGGAGCCGGTCGTGGTCGTGGATTGGTTCGGCGCGAGCGAGTACGCGAAATGATCGCCCGGCAGTTGTACACCCGCGCGGTGGCAAGCTTCGACGCGGTCCTGCGCGCGGTGCCCGGCGACCGCTGGACGGCACCGACGCCGTGCGCCGGGTGGGACGTGCGAGCGCTGGTCGGCCACGTGGTCGGCGAGGACTGGTGGGCGGCCGAGTTGCTCGCCGGCCGGACCATCGCCGACGTCGGCGATCGCCTCGACGGCGACCTGCTCGGCGGCGATCCGGCCGCGGCCTGGCGGGCCGCGAGCGCGGCGGCGGAGAACGCGGCAGCCGCCGCGAAGAACGACGACGTGGTGGCGCTGTCGGCGGGGCACACACCGGTCGACGAATATCTGCGGCAACTCGCCGCCGACCACCTCGTCCACGCGTGGGACCTGGCCACGGCCACCGGGACGAACCTGCGCCTCGAGGAAGATCTGGTCGACGCCGTGGCCACCTGGTTCGCGCCGGTGCGGGAGGTCTACCGAACCCACGGGCTGGTGGGTCCCCGCCCGCCGCTGACCGAGCCGGCGGAGGCCCAGGCACGCCTGCTCGCGATGTTCGGCCGGTCCGAGGCGCTCGCCGCCGTCGACCGGTTCGACAACGCGTTCAACGCCAAGGACCTCGACGCGATCATGGCGAACATGACCCCCGACTGCTTGTTCGAATCAACCGCGCCTCCCGACGGCGACCGCCACTCCGGCGCCGATGCCGTCCGCGCCGCGTGGCACCGGTTCTTCGAGGCGGCCGGCGACCACCGGTTCACGACGGAGTCCCGCACAGTGGCCGGCGACCAGGTCATCGTCAGGTGGCGCTACGACTGGACCGATGGACACGTTCGGGGGGTGGACCTCTTCCGCATCCGCGACGGACTGGTCGCCGAGAAGCTCGCCTACGTCAAGGGCTGAGCCGCTGGCCCGCAGCCTCGGGTGGGTGCGAGAATGAGAGGGTGGGTATCAACCAGATGCTGTCCCGGGCAGGCAGTGTCGCCGGGCGCATCCCGGGCCGGGGCGAGTTCGCCGGTCCAGCCGTCGGCCTGGTCGAACTGCCCAATCGCCTGTGCTGGTCCGGTAGCCCCGTGTTCGACGTCACAGATCCGCGTCGGCGACTGACCCTGTATACAACGCTGATCGGTGAAGGGCAGCGCGCTGATCTGGCTCAGTGGATCAACTGGGCGCACCTGATCGAGGACTGGCCGAAGGTCCGACGGCTGACCGCCAGAGACCTCATCGGCGTTTGGGAGAAGCAGCTCCCGGATCTAGCAGCGGCCTGACCCTGACGTGGACCCGTTCCACCAACAGCTCGCCCGGATCGCCTTCGACGCCTCCCACGACCTCGGCCTCGTCCTGGCCGGCGGGTATGCGATCAGCGCCCACCACCTGACCAGCCGTCCATCTCGCGACCTTGACTTCGCGACCGTGTCCACACTGCCGCTCGACGTCATCACCGATCGGCTCGCCATCGTCTACCGCGGTGCCGGCTACGACGTTCAGGTCATCGAAACGGCTCCGACGATGGCCCGCTTCGAGGTCCGCGATGGGGACCAGCGCTGCGAAGTCGACCTGCTGAAAGCTGGTATCCAGCCGCCAGTGCGACTAGGCATCGGCCCGGTCCTCGCGCTCGACGATGCGGTCGGTCTGAAGGTCGGCGCTCTGCACGACCGGGGCACCCACCGCGACTTCATCGACGTGCACGCCGCATACACCCGCGGCGGCTATTCGCTGCACGAGCTCGAACGTCTCGGCGCTGCCCACCTCCCTCGGTTCACGCCCGGCGAACTACTCGACCGGCTCGACTCGGTTGATTTCCTGGACGACGAGACCTTCACCGCCTACGGCCTGACCGACGACGACGTGGCCGCCCTGCACCGCTGGTCCCGATCCTGGGCGGACGACCTCCGCACCCGGGTGGCCACGGAAGACGTCGCGAGCCAGCCGCCCGCGCGGGATCCAGACTGGGACTCGTACCTCGACGGTTGAGCCGGCGCGCGGAAGATACCGCTGCGGACCGGATGGGCGTTTCCTGCGCGTGCTGGACAGTCACCAACTGCGCACAGAGCCCTTACCCGAAATCTCATCGCCGAGGGGACTTCGAGACAGCACGAGTGCGGAAGGGGGGACTCGAACCCCCACACTCTTTCGAATACTGGGACCTAAACCCAGGGCGTCTACCATTCCGCCACTTCCGCCCGATTTGCCCTCACGGGCCATCGTCATCCGCATCTTAGACGATCGCCGGCGGTTCGCGACTTGCGGCTGCGTTCCGATCGGCCGCCGGTATGCGGTTTCGCCGGGCACAGCACGGCGGCCGCCTCGCGGATCAAGCCGCATGACGGCCGCCGTGGGATGGCGGTCCCCGTAGGGATCAGTGGCGGGACATCGCAAGACTCTGCTGGTGCTTGTGGGAGACCCGGGCGATGGCGCCGGCGGCCGGCCGGGTGCGGCAGCGGCGAAGCTTGGCGACAGGCGGCATCTGCGGACTCCAGGAGCTGGGCGTCAGGTGCTGCTCTCATCGGCACCGCTTCTCAGGATCCGCGAAGTTTGCCGCAGAAGTCAGTCGATACCGAGATCTCGCCGGAGCTTGGCGACGTGCCCGGTCGCCTTGACGTTGTAGAAGGCGTGCTCGATGGCGCCGTCCTCGCCGATGACGAACGTCGAGCGGATCACGCCGGTCACCGTCTTGCCGTACAGCTGCTTCTCGCCGAATGCGCCGTACGCGGTCAGCACGCTCTTGTCCCGGTCGCTGACCAGGGGGAACGTGATCGAGTCGCGCTCGCGGAACTTCGCCAGCTTGGCCGGGGTGTCCGGGGAGATGCCGACGACCTCGTAGCCGGCCGCCTGCAGGGAGCCGAGCGAGTCGCGGAAGTCGCAGGCCTGCTTGGTGCAGCCCGGGGTCATCGCGGCCGGGTAGACGTACAGGATGACCTTGCGGCCGCGGAGGTCCTTCAGGGTCAGGGTGTCGTCGTTGTCGGTGGGCGAGGGTGAACTCGGGGGCCGGATCACCAGCGGTGAGGCGCTCAGTCATGGTCCGAAGATATCGGGGCCGCCCGCAGCCGCAGCACGCCCGTCGCCGCCATCGCCAGGCCGGCACCGATCGCCACCAGCACGGCGGTCCGGGCCAGCCAGCCCGGACCGGGGAACAGCACGATCGGCTGGCCGAAGATGTCCGCGTCGGCGTAGCCGCCGAAGATCGCCAGGAGCGCGCCGGCCAGCGCCAGCAGGAACGGCGTGCGGCCGAGCAGGGTCAGCACGCCCGCGGCGACCGCCAGCGCCGCCGCCACGATCGCCGGCGCCTGGCCGGCCACACCGAGGCTCAGCCGCGTCACCGCGTACCCCAGGGTGATCGTGCCCGCGGCCAGCGCGACGGGCCCCAGCCACCTGGCGCCGCGCCGGCCCAGCGCGGTCAGCCCGGCGCCCAGCGTGAGCGCGCCCACCCACCACAGCCAGGCAGTGGGCGGCGGCTCCCAGCTCAGGGTGCCGCGGACCTCGAACGTGCGCACGCCCTCGCGCAGCGGGACGACCCAGTCGCGCAGTTTGTGGCTGCGGGACGGGTCGGCCCGCGCCTGCGGCGGCAGGCCCTCGGCGAGCCACCGGGTGCGCTGGTCGTGCCAGCGCACGGTGTTGCCGGTGGAGACGCGACGCCACTGCGGGGCCGCGGCCGGGGAGGCACCGGCGGGCACGGGGGTGTCACCGGCGAGGGTCTGGTTCGTGTACGTGGCCGGCGAGTTGACGTTCTCGTACGTGCCGTCGGGCCGTACCTCAAGATAGGGCTCGCCCTGGTAGCCGAGCACCTCGATGGTGCGGCCGGTCCGGTTGACCAGCTCCAGCCGCGCGCCGGCCTCGACGGTCCGGACGGTGAGGCCGGGCTCGGCGGGGCTGAGCCCGGTCACTTCCGTCCGGTACGCGGTCGCGTCCGGTGCCTCGCCGCCGTGGGCGGACGCCGGGCCGGCCGGCACCAGCAGCGTGCCGGCCAGCACGGCGACGAACAGGGCGGTGCGCCTCACGCGCCGGCCGCCTCCACCGCGGCGGTCAGGCCCTGCGCCGACCGGTCCTCGAGGGCCTTGCCGGCGACCAGCACGGTCGGGGTGCTGTTGACGCCGCGTGACGCCGCGGTGTCGGTGACCTTGGTGGCCCAGGCTTTGTATGTGCCGTCCTTGACGGCGTCGGCGAACGCGGCGTCGGTGAGGCCCGCGGACTTGCCCAGCTCGATCAGCTTGGCGTCGTCGAGGCCGGCGCTGCCCTCTTCCGGCTGGTTGGCGAACAGCGCCCGGTGGTATTCGGCGAACTTGCCGCCCTGTGCCGCCGCGGCCGAGGCAGCGGCGGACCTGGTCGAATACTCGGTGCTGGAGGCGCGGTCGAGGATCGCGATCGGGTGGTACCGCACGGTCACCTTCTTCGCCGCGACGAGCTGGTCGATCGTGGTCGCCGCCCCGGTCTCGAACTGCCCGCACACCGGGCACATGAAGTCCTCGTAGATGTCCACCGTGACCGGGCCGGTGCCGATCGCGAATGCCGTGCCGTCGTCGACCGCGACGCTCGGCGTGGTCAGGCCGGCGGTCTTGTCGCTCTCCTGGCCGGCCGCCACGCCCCAGCCGATCAGCCCGACGGCGATCAGTAGCGCCACGACGCCCAGGCTGGTCCAGAGCGTGATCCGGCGGCGCCGCTCCTGCGCCAACTGCTCCTGGACGATCCGCTTGGCCTTGGCCTTGGCCCTGTCCCTGTTGTTCTTGCCGCTCACAGTTCCCCCATCAGGACGCCATCGATCGAATAGCGGGTCCGCGGCCGCCACAGCAGGATCCCGGCGAGCAACAGGAAACCGGTGTCCCGGACGATGTCCCAGGTGTACTGCGGGCTCTCTCCGGCACCCAGCGTCCCGCCCGAGCTGAAGCAGCCGCAGTCGATCTGCAGGCCCCGGGTCCAGGCCGAGATGATGCCGGCGATGAAGATCACCAACAGGACGGCGGAGATGCCGGCGCTGAGCCGCACCGCGAGGCCGGCCAGCAGCAGCAGGCCGAGCGCGATCTCCAGGAACGGTTGGGCGGCACCGATGACCTTCGCCACCTCGTACGGGAAGATCTCGTACGCGTTCACCGCCCGGCCCGATTCGGCCAGGTCACCGACCTTGAGGCCACCGGCGACGAGCCACACGACGGCCAGTCCCAGGCGTGCCACGGTGGAGATCCACACCCAGCCGGTCGTCATCCGGGCGGACTGCCCCGTCTCCATGCTCACGCCCCCTTAGTCGGCGCTCGCCGCCGCCAGGTTCCGTCCTACCGCCTGGGGGTTTGCTGACAGTTCAACTCGCCTGGGCGGCGGCGACCGCGGTGACCAGTTCCTCCCGCGCGCGGGCCACGCGGGACCGGATCGTGCCCACCGGGACCTCTTCGATCTCCGCCGCCTCCGCATAGGACATGCCTAGCACCTGGGTGAGCACGAACGCGGTGCGACGTTCCTCACCCAGGCGGCTCAGCAGGTCGGTGGCGCCGAGCCGATGCGCGGGGTCGGGCTGGCGGGGCACCTCCGTCCAGGCCTGGGCGGCCAGCCGGGCGTCGAGCCGGCGCCGGCGCACGACTGCCCGCAGGTGGTCGGCGCAGGTGCGCCGGGCGATGCCGAGCAGCCAGGTGCGGACCATGGCACGGCCCTCGAAACCGGACAGCGCCTTGAAGGCGCGCAGGTAGGTCTCCTGGGTGAGATCGTCGGCGGCGCCGGGATCCACCAGCGCGGCGGTGAACCGCCACACCTCGGCCTGGGTGCCGCGGACGAACGCGGCCTGAGCGTCCGCGTCGCCGGCGCGGGCGGCGAGGGCGAGCGCGGTGAGGGGGTCGGCCGCTGTCACACCCGGAGATGGTACGCGGAGAGGAAAATGTCAGGGGTCCGGGGAACTATGGACCCCGTGCCGACGACAACCTCATGTCCTCACGATTCCGCCCGCTGCCGGCCCTCGCCGCGACCTTGGTGCGGGCCGCGCCGAGCCATCGGGGAGCATTGCCCGCATGACCGTTGATCGACCCGGTGCATCCGATCGACTCCGCCCGCATCCGGCGCGGCCCGCCGGCGACCAGGTTGGGCCTGCTCACGGGCGGTTCCGGCGGGTGCTGGCCGCCGCGGCCGGGCTGCTGGTGGGGTTGTTCTGCGTGCTGCTCGGCCCGGCGGCGCCGGCCAGCGCGCACGCCGCGCTGGTCGCCAGCGACCCGTCGAGCGGCACGATCGTCCCGGACGCGCCCAACAAGATCACCCTCACCTTCAGCGAGTCGGTCCAGCTCATCTCGGGCAAGATCCAGGTGCTGGCCCCGGACGGCAGCCGCGCGGACCAGGGCGACCCGCAGGCCGCCGGCGGCACGGTCACCGTCCCGCTGCGCTCGGGCGGCGGCCGGGGCACCTACCTGGTGAGCTACCGCGTCGTCTCGGCCGACAGCCACCCCGTCGCGGGCAGCATCACCTTCTCCGTCGGCGCCGCCTCCACCCCGCCCACCGAGACCGCCGGCGCCGAGTCGGTCGACCCGGTGGTGCGGGCCCTGATCCCGGTCGGCAAATACCTGGGATATGCCGGCCTGGTGCTGCTCGTCGGCCCGGTGCTGGTGCTCGCCCTGCTCTGGCCGCACCGGCTGTCCCGCCGCGGCCCGGGCCGGCTGGTGTGGACCGGGGTGGGCCTGGTGCTCGGCAGCACGGTGCTCGCGCTGTGGCTGCAGGCGCCCTATACGACCGGCGCCGGGCTGTTCGGGGTCTCCGTCGACGACCTGCGCGACGTGCTGGGCAGCACGTTCGGCGCGGTCATGCTGGTCCGGCTCGGGGTGCTGGTCGCGGCCGGCTTCCTGTTGCGCCCGCTGCTCAAGGGCGAGGGTGGCGAGTCGAAGGCCGACCTGGCCCTGCTCGGCGTCCTCGCGGTGGCGGCGCTGGCGACCTGGCCGCTGACCGGGCACCCCACGGCGTCCCCGGTCGCCGGGGTCTCCGTTGTCGTCGACGCGATCCACCTCGCCGCCATGTCGGTCTGGCTCGGCGGGCTGGTCATGCTGGCCGGCTTCCTGTTGCGCCAGGCCAACGAGCGCGAGCTAGGTGCGATCCTGCCGATCTGGTCGCGCTGGGCGGCGACCGCGGTGGCCGCGCTGATCATCGCGGGCTCGGTGCAGGCGCTGATCGAGGTCGCCTCGTTCAAGGGGCTCTACGACAACACGTACGGCCGGTTGATCCTGGTCAAGATCGGGCTGGCCGCGGTGGTGATCGGGATGGCGGCATACTCGCGCCGGCTGGTCCGCAACCGGAGCGCCGAGACCGGGCCCCGGCTGCTGCGCCGGGTCGTGTTGGCGGAGCTGACGGTCACCGCGGTCGTGCTGGGCGTGACCGCGGCGCTGGTGCAGATCCCGCCGCCCCGGACGGCCAGCGCGGTCGAGAGCGGCGCCACCTCGACGACGATCTCGCAGACCATCACCGACAAGTCCGTGTCGCTGCAGGTCGACGTGTTCCCGGCGGTCGTCGGCAACAATTCGCTTCATCTGTACGCATATACGCTGGACAACAAGCCGCTGCCGGTCGTCGAGTGGACGGCCACGGCAGCGCTGCCGGCCAAGGGGATCGAGCCGATCGAGGTGCCGCTGCTGCGGATCACCGACTTCCACGCCATCGGTGACATCGCGCTGCCGGCGGCGGGGGACTGGACGCTCAAGTTCACCCTGCGTACGAGCGACATCGATCAGTCGACCTTGACGATGACTGCCAAGATCTCCTGACACCCGCCCTCTCGGATGGCCCGGCCCGCACCCGCGGACCGGGCCATTGTCATACCTCTCGGGTCCTAAGTAACTGTTTATCCAATTTGGTGTTATTTCGGTCTGTATGGTCTGCGCAGTACCACCGAGAAGGGGGAGATCGAGATGCGGGTGTTCCGCACGATCCTCGGCATGCTGTTGCTGACAGCCGGACTACCGACGTTGCTGGTGGGAGCAGCATTCTGGGCTGCCATGCAGCACCGGGACCCAGGCGGCGCCTTCACCGGCGACATGCAGCGGATCGCCACATCCGGGTATGCGCTGGTGGTCGACGACTTCGACGGCCTGCTCCGCGAGGACGCCCCGTTCGTCCGCCTCGGCGACACCCGGCTGCGCCTGACCGCCGAGTCCAGCGGCGCACCGGCCTTCCTGGGCATCGCCCCGGCGGCGGACGTCGCCCGCTACCTGGCCGACATCCCGTGCGTCGCGGTCTCCTCGATCGACCTCGGCACGGGCGCCCTGCCGGTGACCGGCAAACTGCGCCCGGGCACCATCGCCCCGGAGCAACTGCCGGGCCGGCAGACCTTCTGGCTGAAGACGGGTACGGGCACCCTCGACTGGAACCCGACCGAGCTCCGCGACACCAGCTACAGCCTGGTGGTGATGAACCCGGCGGCACAGCCCGGCGTACGGCTGGAAAGCTCGGCGAGCATCCGGCCCGGCTGGCTGAACCAGGCGACCTGGGCCCTGCTGATCCTGGGCAGCCTGCTGGTGATGATCGGCATGATCGTGCTGGGCTGGCCATCCCGCCGCCGCGAGGTCGTCTACGTGGTGGAACCGAGCCAGGTCCCGGACCTGATGCAGGCGATCGGCGCCCCGCTGCCCCTGAGCCGCACCGGCGGCGGCCGACACGCGGGCACCCACCGCCCCCGCACCCTGGCGGACTCCCAACCACGATCCCGCCCGCCGTCGCTGACCTGGCCGCCCTCATCCTCGTCGACGCGCTCCGGGCGCGGCGCGGCGATCCCGATGCCGGCCGCCCCGGTCTCCGGCGCGGCGACCACGCTGACGTCACCGGCTCCGGCGCAGGTGAGCGCGTCGTCGGCACCGTCGGCGAGCGGCTCCCCGCTCGCAGCGAGTTCGTCGATCGGCGGGCTCGCCGGTTTCCCGCCGGCTGGCTCCCCGGCTGCTGAGTCCGCGCTGGTCGGTGCTCCGGGTGCTGCTGAGTCCGTGCTGGTCGGCGGTCCGGGTGCTGAGTCTGTGCTGGTCGGTGGTTCGGCTGCTGGATCCCTGCTGGTCGGTGGTGCGGCTGCTGAGTCTGTGCTGGTCGGTGCTGCGGGGACCGGTTCGCCGGCCGCCGTTTCCGCGGCCGTCGTCGGGTCTGCGCTTGCCGATGCTCCAGCCGTCGGTTCGCCGGCTGCCGTCGTCGGGTCTGCTCCTGCCGATGCTCCGGTCGTCGGCTCATCGGCCGCCGCTTCCGCCGCCGGGTCTGCGCAGGCCGGGGCCTTGGCGGTGGGTCCGGTTGTCTCCGGTTCGGGTTCGTCGAGCTCCGGCTCGGTTGAGGACAGCTCGGCTGCTGTTGGTCTCGCCGCGGCCGATGGGCAGTCCGTGACCTCGCCGGTTACCCGGCCGACCGCCGGGGACGCCGCGGCAGCCGAACCGGCCCCCGGCGAGCCCCTGAACCTCATCGCGGGCCGGCCCGCGCCGGCCGCGGCGACCGATCCGTCGGCGCTGAACGACCCGCTGTTCGGCCGCCCGGCCGACCGCCAGGGCCGACGCCGCACGGCGCCGCAACCGACGGACCTGCCGATCTTCGAGGCATCCGCGGTAGGGGCCTGGGTGGCGGAGACGACAGCAGCCCGAGCCCGCGAAACCGAGGCGCGCGCGGCGGCAGCGATGAACGCCTCCCGCAAGCCGACGGCCACGTCGGCAACCCCGAACACCCCGGCCACGCCGAGCCTGAACACAGCGAAGCCTCATTCCCCGAACAACGCGGCCGAATTGCCGGACGCGTCGGCCGGGAAAGCGAACGCAGCAAAGTCGCAGGCCGCCACCCCGGCGGCGACTTCTCCCACCACCCCGACGGCCGCGACAGAACCTGCCGGGACGACGGACGCACCGAAAGCCGATGGCCGTCGAGCGTCATCGCAAGCCACCGCTGCGGAGTCGACTGCCGCTGATATCAAGGCCGGGCAGGCACCCGCGACCACCCGGGCGGCTGTCGCCGGTGCCGCCGCCATGCGCGCTGCCGCCGCCGGCGCTGCGGCTGCTCGGGTTGCTGCTGCCCCGACGCCCGGATCTGCGGGTGCTCGGGTTGCCGCTGCCCCGACGCCCGGATCTGCGGGTGCTCGGGTTAACGCTGCCCCGGCGCCCGGATCTGCGGGGAAGGCTGCCGGCTCGCCTGAAGCCGCAGTGCCGAAGGCCGCTGTAAGCGCGCCTGATGCCACCAACGGCGCCGGTTCGCGCCCTGTCCCGAACGATGCTGGTCCGAGCCCTGTCCCGAGCGACGTTGGTCCGCGCATCGCCGATGCTGGTCCGCGCGCCGCCGCCGATGGCGCCGGAGTCTCGCGCGGCTCCGGCGCCGATGAGACAGGTAACGGTCCAGGTGCGGGCACGCCCGCGAAAGCCGCGCGGCCCGCGGACGCTACGCCGCGGAACGCCCTGTTCGGTGGTTCCACCTCACCCGGATGGGCGGCCACCGGCCTGACCCGCGCGGACTCGGGGCGCGTGGGCCTGACCAGGAACCAGCCGAAGACGGCCGGTCCGGCACCGACGACAGCCGGTCCAGCGCCGACGGCGAAGACGGCCGGTCCGGCACCGACGACGGCCGGTCCAGCGCCGACGGCGAAGACGGCCGGTCCGGCACCGACGACGGCCGGTCCAGCGCCGACGGCGAAGACGGCCGGTCCGGCACCGACGACAGCCGGTCCGGCACCGACGACGAAGCAGGCCGGTCCGGCACCGGCGGCCAAGCAGGCGGGGTCTGAGAGCCTGAGTTCGGTCACGAACGTCAGCCGCCCTATCCCGACCGCGCCCGGGCGGCCCGGCCCATCCGAGACGCCGGCCTCGGCGGAGATGAGCGCCCAGCCTGAGGCCCAGGCATCGCCTGCGAACCTTGCTCGGCCCAAGCCGGCCACCCCGGCGGAGAAGCCCGAACCCGGAGCTTTGGCGGAGGAAGCGGTCCGAACCGGAACCCCGGTAGTGCGCCCGGCCCAGCCCGCAACCGCAGCAGGTGCATCTCCCGGCTCTGCGGCCAAGGCTCAGCCAGTAGCCTCGGCGGCGTCGGCCAACCAGGTCACGCCCGCCGGCGCGACCGCCCCGCAGCAGCCGACCGGCTCAACCCGATCGTCAGCACCGACCACCACGCCCCAGCCGCATCACATGGCCCCGGCCGGGCTTGGGAAAGCGGGCGGCCTGCCGAACCGCGACTCTCAGCGCCCCGTCTCGCCGGCAGCGGCCCCGGGGCAGCACACCGCTACCGCCCCGACCAGGCCGGCCCCGGTTCCGCCGGGCAATCCCACGACGCCGCGCCCCGCCGTCCCCGGCCCGTCCCGCCCGGTCGATCCCGACCGTGAGCCGGTCCCCGCCGCCTCGGACGGCACCACGACCCAGCCGGCCACGCCGCCGCCCAGCGCCGCCGGCCCGGCCATCGATGCGCACGGCACCACGCCACCGGCAGGCTCGGCGACGACGCGGGGCAACCACGCGGAGCCAGCCAGCCAGCCGGGCCAGGTCGGCCGGCCAAGCCAGGTCGGTCCGCCGGGCCAGGTCGGTCAGCCGGAGCGAGCCAGTCAGCCAAGCCAGGTCGGCCGGCCAGGCCAGGTCGGTCAGCCGGAGCGAGCCAGCGAGCCGGGCCAGGTCGACCAGTCGGAGCGGGTGAGCCAGGCAGGGCGAGGTGCCCAGGCGGAGCGGGTGAGCCAGGCCGGGACGGTGAGCCAGCCGGAGCGGGCCAGCAAGGCAGGGCGGGGTGCCCAGCCGGGGCCGGTGAGCCAGGCGAAGGCCGATCGGCACATCACCGAGCAGCGTAATCGCCCGCCCGCCCCGCAAGCTGACCCAGGCGGCAGCGCAGCCCCGGCAGATGCCGCGGAAGCAACCGCGAAGGTCGACTCCGACAAGGATGGCAAGAGCCCTTCGCGTCTCGCGGCGTACAAGGCTGAGGTTGCGGAGTTGCTCGGTGGTGACTCGGCGGCCCGGCGGCGCCGGAAGAACACCACTCCTTCCGGGTTGCCCGCGCCCGATCCGGCGACCCAGGAGCCGCCGATCAAGCTCACTCGCCCGCCGCGTAAGGGCGGCTCGCGCTCGAAGGACTGACCGGGCGAAAGCCGGGGCGGCCGTGGCCTGTGCTCGTCGTGGGTCGCGGCCGCCCAGCGGATCCGAGCGAACGTACAACCGTAGACGACCGAAAGGGCCCTCCGCGCTGCCGACGCGGAGGGCCCTTTACCGGGGAACGGAGTAACCGAAGGGGGCTTCGTCCGTTAAGCCCACTTTAACCCTTGGGCGACTGAACTGGGTAGTCCTGGCATTAATACGGACAATCTAGGGTGAAAGTGCCCCCTCCGGGTGTTGTGGCCCGGACGGGTGGGTACGGCAGACGCGGCGACACGCTCGGCGCCCGGCGCGTAGGCTGAGCGCGTGGCGGATCTTCTGGTGTGGATCGACTGTGAGATGACGGGTCTCGACCTGGGCAAAGATGCCCTGATCGAGGTGGCCGCACTGGTGACGGGTCCCGATCTCAACGTTCTCGGCGAGGGCATCGACCTCGTCATCCATGCCGACGACGCGGCGCTGGACGCGATGCCCGAGGTGGTGCGGGAGATGCACGCCAAGTCCGGCCTCACCGACGAGGTGCGCCGTTCCACGGTCACCATGGCGGAGGCTGAGGCGGCCGTCCTCGCGTACATCAAGCAGTTTGTCCCGAATCCGCGCTCCGCGCCGCTCTGTGGCAATTCCATTGCCACCGACCGGGGTTTCCTGGCCCGGGACATGCCGGCGCTGGACGACTTCCTGCACTACCGGATGATCGACGTCTCCTCGATCAAGGAGTTGGCCCGCCGCTGGTATCCGCGGGTGTACTTCGGTCAGCCGCAGAAGGGCCTGGCCCACCGGGCCCTCGCGGACATCCGCGAGAGCATCCGTGAGCTGGAGTACTACCGCCGCACGGTGTTCGTGCCGCTGCCCGGCCCCGACGTCGACCAGGCTCGCGCGATCGCCGCCGAGCTTTAGCCGCGCCGGGCGGTAACCCGGTCGACAGCCGGGCGGGTGCTGCCGCTATGCTGGTCCGGCACGCGTCGTGGGGGTCTTACCGCGGCAAGGCGGCATGGTGGTCGTAGCTCAGCTGGTAGAGCACCGGGTTGTGGTCCCGGGGGTCGCGGGTTCAAGTCCCGTCGGTCACCCAAGAGAAAGTCCAGTCAGAGGGCCTGATCGCGAAAGCGGTCAGGCCCTCTGACTGTTAGATGTCCGAATTTGGGGGCGAACTGGGGGCGGCGGCCCCCAGCGGGGGCGGCTGATACACGACCTTCCAGGTCGGATGCGAGATCGACTTCAGCGCGGCATCGAGCGCCGGAACAGGCGAGGTCGGCCACAGGGCCAGCCGGGCACGCAGCGAGTCCATCCATCGGCGCTGGAGCGCCTGGCGGATCTCGGCCAGCATCCGATCCATGACGTGGCTGTAGATCCCCCGCATGCCCGGTACCGGTGTCCGAGTTGCTGCGACTGCGGGACATACGGGATGCCATCCTCGTCCAGCCAGGTGTGATAGCCGTGCGGGGTCAGGCCGGCCCGGATCGGCCGCCAGGACGCAAACCGCGACTCATCGGTGACCCTTGGGGCGGCCTTGGCCCTGGGGCGACGCATACGGCTGTCCCACCTCGACCGCGGCCTCCAGACGCAATCGGTCTTCTTACCGGCCTTCGCGGTCCCGGTAGGTCCACGCGGCGCCGCTGGTCGGCATGCGCCGGCCGTTGGGGCCCTGCGGGGCGGGCTCGTAGAGATCGTCGTCGTCGTTGCGTTCCAGCCGCGCGGACAGGTATGCCGCAGCGGCCCGGTCCTCCTCGGTCGGGGCCGCCATCAGGGCGTAGACCAGGCCGAGCACGCCGAAGATGACGGTGAGCCCGATCGGGATGAGCAGCGTGCTCGCCGAGGCCCCGGTGACCGTGGCGGTGGTGTTGGCGTCCGGTTTGACCGACATGGCGGACATGCCGGTGAAGTGCATGCCGTTGACCGCGACGCCCATGACCAGCGCGGATGCCAGGATGGCGAGCGGTCGCCGGACGTTCATCGCCAGCCATAGCGCCACCGTCGCCGCCACGACCGCGATGGCCACCGCGGCCACGACCCGGCTGAAGAGGTAGTCGATGGTGCCGTCGAGGTGCATCGCGTACATGCCGGTGAAGTGCATCGCGGCCACGCCCAGGCCCGCGAAGATGCCGCCGAAGACGATCCGGATGCCTCGGATCCGGGGGCCGCCGGCCGCTATGGACAGGCCGGTCGCGACCGCGGTGACGGCGATGACCGCGCTGAGGGCGGTGATCGGGACGTCGTACCGGATCGGCATGCCGACCACGCCGAAGCCGAGCATCGCCACGAAGTGCATGGTCCAGATGCCGGTGCCGCCGATGGCGACCGCCGCGAGTGAGAGCCACCAGGCGCGCCAGCCGGCGCTCGGTGCCGAGTGCAGCCGGCTGGCGCACACCAGCCCGAGCAGTGAACCGAGCACGGACAGCGCGTAGCTGAACGCCGGCGTGAGCCAGCCGTGCTCGAAGTGGTGGATCTGCGCCATGCTTGGTAACTCCCTTTGATCGACCTTCCCAATGCATCGTGCCCGCTCGACGGGGAAACGGCAGTGCAATGTGAGCTGAATTCGGGGAATTCGACGTTGGGAGGGGGTGGTCCTGGCTGTTCGGAGGCTCGTGACGGCCGTCGATCGTGGGCGGTGATCAGGACGGACGAGGCGATGATCACTGAAGGTGATCGTCAATTGGACCAAGGGTGATCACTCCGCTGCCGGCGCCGGCGATCTCGCCGGCGGCCGGACGCAGCTCGGCGCGGACGCGGTCGAGGGTGCCGTGATCGTCCAGGATCCGGGCGGCCCGGACGGCGAGGCAGAGCCGGGCCTCCCACAGCAGGTCGTGCGGCGATTCGGGGAGGGCCCGCAGCGCGGTGGCGGCCCGCGCCCGGTGGCCGCCGGCGAGCAGCACCAGGGGCCGGGCCCATGGCTCGTACGGGCCGAAGTCGCCCTCCGGCCAGCCGTCCGCCTCCAGGGTCAACAGGGCGAGCGCGAGCAGGCCGTCCGCCATCCCCGGCATGCCGCTGCCGGCCAGCCTGGCCTGCGCGGCCCGGTAGCCGGTCGCCGCCTCGGCCGCCCGGCCGGCCAGGGCCAGGCGCAGCGCGGCATACCACTGGGTGAGGACGCCCACCAGCGGCAGGTCGTAGCGCTCGGCGAGCAGGTCGGCGGCCTGCGCGTGGGCGTCGGCGGCGGCGGGCTCGCCGAGCGCGCTGTGCGCCTGGACACCGATGAGATGGCCGAGGACCTCGAAGGTGACCAGCTCGTGCCGCGCGGCCACCGCGACCAGCTCGGCGCCGATCGCGGCCCGTTCGCCGGCCAGCCCGGTCCGGCCGAACGAGTGCATGAACCGCGCGTTGAGGGCGAACGCCAGCAGCGCGGGGTCGCCGGTCCGCCGGGCGATGGCCTCGGCCTCGCGGGCCGCCCGGTCGCCGCGGTCCGTGGTGCTGCCCCGCAGCTCCAGCGCGATGGTGCTCAGCAGCCGGCTGCGCTGCTCCGGCCGCCCCGGGCCGAGCGCCGCCAGGGTCCGCTCGGCCACCTCGACGATCTGCCCGGAGAGCCGCTCGTCGTCGTTCCGGGTCCAGACGGCCGGCACGTCGAAGGCGGCGATGACGCTCGCGGCCAGCTCCGGGTCGTCGAGGTGCCGGACGGCGGCGATCGCCTCGGCCCGGCGCCGCCGCGCCTCGTCCAGGTGCCCGGTCACGGCGAGCGCCCGGCCCAGACCCATCACGGCCGCCAGCCGGTCGCGGACATCGGCCTGCGTGCCGCGGTCGTACGCGTCGACCGCCTGCTGCCAGAGCCGGGCCGCTTCGTGCGGGCGGGAACCGCGTTCGGCCAGCTCGGCGGCGGCCGCGGAGTAGCGGGCGGCCCGCGCCGTGGTGTCCGGGCCCGCGGCCCGCGCGAAATGGTGGGCGAGGGCGGTGACGTCCTGCGGGCGCAGGCGTTCCAGCGCCGCGCCGGCGGCGGCATGCCAGTGGCCGCGGCGCAGGGCGGACAGGTCGTCGTAGACCGTGTCCCGGACCAGCACGTGGGTGAAGCGCGGCCGTCCGTCCGGCCCGTCCTCGGTGAGCAGGCCCCCGCGCAGGCCGGCCTCCAGGGCGTCCAGCGTCGCGTCGCCGGCGAGCACGGCCAGCACCTCCGGGTCGACGTCGCGACCGAGCACGGCCGCCTGCCGCAGCACGGTCTGCGCCCGCTCCGGCAGCCGCGCGAGCCGGTGCCGGATGACGTCGCGTACCCCCGCCGGCACCCGGTCGAGGGCCGCGCCGCCCTCGGCGGCGAGCAGCCGGGCCAGCTCGCGCACGAAGAACGGATTGCCGCCGCTGCGGCGAAAGATCACCCGCGCGAGCTGGGCGTCCAGGTCAGGGCCGACCACGGTACGGGCCAGAGCACCCGTCGCCGCCTCGTTCAGCCCGCCCAGATAGACCCGGACCGGCTCGGCGCGGGCGTACCGGGCCAGTGCCGCCGTCAGTTCCGGAGTGATCTCGGTGGCCCGGAAGGTGCCGACGACCAGGGCTGGCACCGGCTCGGCCACCAGCGCGGCGAGCAGATCCAGGGTGGCCTCGTCGGCCCGCTGCAGATCGTCGGCGACCAGCAGCACGGGCCCCCGAGCGGCCGGCGCCGTGAGGTGAGCCACCGCGGCCTGCCGCAGGCGGAACCGGGCCACGGCCGGATCCCCGGCGGCGGGCTCCGCCTCCCATCCACCCGGCCAGGTCACCGGCGCGCCCTCGTAGCCGGGGCTGCGTCCCCAGGTGGCGGTCCAGCCGAGCTGGGTCAGCCGGTGGGTGAGGGCCTCGGCCAGGGCGGTCTTGCCCGAGCCGGCCTCACCGGAGAGCAGGGCGAGCACGGGCCGGCCCCGCGCGGCGACGGCCTCGGCCGCCCGCATCAGCTGATCCAGCTCCTCATCCCGGCCGACGAGATCCCGGCCGACGAGCCGCGCTTCCGCTTCGAGCGCTTCGGCCCGGACCGGAGCCCCGGCCGCTCCCCGTCGGGTCGGCGCGCCGGGTTGCGGCAGCGCGGCGGGTGGGGTTGGTGCCTCGGGCGGGGTCGGCGCGTCGGGCTGTGGGGGCGCGGCGGGCTGTGGCGGCGCGGCGGGTCGGGCTGGTGCGTCGAGCGGCGGGCTCAGGTGCGGGGCCTGGGCGAGGATGTCGGCCTCCAGCCGGCGCAGCCGCGGGCCGGGGTCCACCCCCAGCTCGGCCACCAGCGTCGCGCGGATCTGCCGCAGCGCGGCCAGCGCCTCGCCCTGCCTCCCGGCCAGGTAGAGGGCCGTGGCCAGCAGGTGCCAGGCGTCCTCCCGGTGCGGCTGGCCGGCGGCGTGAGCCCGCAGTCCGGCGGCGGCGTCGACGGCCCGGCCCAGGGCGAGCAGGGCCTCGGCGCGGCGTTCGAGCGCCAGCATGCGCAGCTCGTCGAGCCGGTCGATCTCGGCGCGGGCCCAGCCCTGGTCGGCGTAGTCGGCGTACGCGGGGCCCCGCCAGAGCGCGAGCGCCGCGTCCAGGTCGGCCGGCACCCGGTCCGCCCGCCCGGCGGTGAGCAGGCCACCCGCGCCGGCGACGGCCGCCTCGAACTGCCAGGCGTCCACCGCGTCCGGCGCCGCCTGCAGCGCGTACCCCGGAGCTGCGGTGACCAGCAGCCGGGCCGGCTGCCGCGGTGGGCGGTCGGGTTCCAGCGCTCGGCGCAGATCGGACACGAAGGTGCGGATGGCCGCCACCGCACCCCGCGGGGGTCGCTCCCACAGATCGTCGACCAGCCGGTCGACCGGCACGACCCGGCCGCGGGCGATCAGCAGGCGGGCCAGCACGGCCCGGTGGCGGGGACCCTTCAGCGGTACGGGACCCAGCGCGGTGCTCGCCCGCACGGGTCCGAGCACGCCGAAGGTCACCACGACCCAATCTAAGCAGTGCGTTGATCCGCTGCTGATCGGCTACTGATCAGTGCCGGGCAGCCTGGTGGACATGAACCCCTCCATCACCGGATTCGACTACCAGCGCGTCACCGTCGCCGAGGACGTGGCGCTCAACGTCGCGGTCGGCGGCTCGGGCAGCCCGATCGTGCTGCTGCACGGCTTTCCGCAGACCCACCTGATGTGGCGGCACGTCGCCGCCGACCTCGCCGCCGACCACACCGTCATCTGCCCCGACCTGCGCGGTTACGGCGCGAGCGACAAGCCGGCCGGCACGGTCCCCGACGCGTACGCGAAGCGGACCATGGCGGCCGACATCGTGGCGCTGGCCCGCGAGCTGGGCCACGACCGGTTCGCCCTGGCCGGCCACGACCGCGGCGCGCTGGTCGCGATCCGGGCCGGCCTGGACCACCCCGGCGCGGTCACCCACCTCGCCTCGCTGGACGTCCTGCCGACCCTGGACATGTGGGACGTCCTGCACGGCGTCACCGCCGCGGTGGGCTTTCACCTGTTCCTGATGGCCCAGCCGCCCGGGCTGCCCGAGGAGCTGATCGGCGCCGCCCCGGACGCCTTCTTCGGCCACTTCCTCGACATCTGGACGCGTGACCCGGAGGCCATCCCGGCCGAGGTGCGCGCCGCCTACCTGCGGGCCTGCCGGGAGGCCGTCCCGTCGATCGTCGCGGACTATCGCGCCTCGGCCGGCGTCGACGTGGCACACGACCGCGCCGACCGGGCGGCGGGCAACCAGCTCCGGATGCCGGTGACGGTGCTGCAGCAGGACTGGGGCGCGGCCCTGGGCTTCGACGCGGCGGGCATCTGGCGGGCCTGGGCGCCGGACCTCGAACACCGCACGGTCTCCTGTGGTCACTTCATGGCGGAGGAGGCGCCGGCCGAGACTGTCAAGGCCCTGCGCGACCTGCTGGCCCGCTGATTCGCGGTACGGCTAGCCCCCCGGTCAAGACGGTGGCTGGCTCCAGCGCGTGCCGGCGGCGATTGCGACAGGCTCTTGTCGACCGGCTTACTCAGCCGCGACCGCGCTCACGCTGGAGGAACCATGTCGCACTCAGAAGCTCGCTCCGTCAGCCGACGCGCTGTGCTCGGTGGCGCCGCCGGTGTGCTGGGGGCCGCGTTGGCGCCACCGATGGCGGCATCCGCCGGTAACGGTCCGGTGGACCAGAGATCGGTGGACGCCGTGGCGTCCCGGCTCGACAGCGAGCTGATCGAGTTGCGCCGGGACATCCACCGGCATCCCGAGACCGCCGGCCGGGAAGAGCGGACCGCCGGGGTGGTGGCGCGGCGGCTGCGCGCGGCCGGCCTCGACGTCACCACCGGCGTCGGCGGGCACGGTGTGGTGGGACTCCTCGCCGGTGCTCGCCGCGGCCGGACCATCGCCTACCGGGCGGACATGGACGCGGTGGCGCCGGACGAGCAGATAGGCGGCGGCACGCAGGCGGCCCACCTCTGTGGACACGATCTGCACACCACCATCGGCGTGGGCGTCGCGGAGGTGCTGGCCCGCCTGCGTGACCGGCTCGCCGGCACCGTGGCGTTCGTCTTCCAGCCCGCCGAGGAGACGCTCACCGGCGCCGCCGCGATGCTCGACGCCGGCGTGCTCGCCCGCGTCCGTCCGGCGGAGATGCACGCCCTGCACTGCGGCCCCTTCCCGGTCGGCCAGTTCCTCGTCACCCCCGGGTTCGGCCTTCCCGGCCAGGATCGCGGCGTCATCACGCTCACGGGTGCCGATGCGATGGCGCGGGCGCGGCGGCTCGCCGTGGCGATCGGCGCGCTCGGCACGGTGCCCCGCCCCGCTTCCCCCGCGGACCTCGACCGGATCGTGGCGGATGTCCAGACGCCGGACGGCCCCCTGGCCGAGTTCGTCTTCATGCGGGCCGGCGTCGAGAGCGAGGACCGCGCCGAGGTCCAGGTGTCCTACCGCTGCTGGCCCGAGGAGCGGCACGTCGCGGTTCGCGAGGACATCCGTCGCCTGGCGCGTTCCTGTGGCGGGGCCTCGGTGGCCTTCCCGAAGGACCCGTTTCCCGCCATGGTCTGTCCCGAGCGCGAAGGCCGGGCGCTCCAGCGATATCTACACCGGACGGTCGGCCGGGACCGGGTGGCCGCGATGCACGCCGCGATCCCCTTCAGCGGTGAGGATTACGCGCTGTTTCTGGACCGGGTTCCGGGCACGTACACCTTCCTCGGCGTCCGGGCGCCCGGCGCTGCCATCGAGACCAGCTATCCACACTTCGGCTCGTTCACGCCGGACGAGCGAGCCATCGGCCACGGCGTCCGCGCGATGGCGGGCTGGCTGGCCACCCGCACCCGCGGTTAGGGGTGTCCGAGTCGCTCCTCAGCCGATCCGCCAGGGCCGGAGCTTCTCGGGGTTTCGCACCGCCCAGATGCGCCTGATCCGGTCGCCCGCGATCTCGAAGGCGAACACGGTCGCGAGGGTGCCGTCCTGCCGTGCCAGCAAGCCGGGCAGGCCGTTGACCGTGCACTCCAGGAACGTCGTGCGGTCGCCCGACAGGCGCGCGATCTCGGCGTAGGAACGTGCGATCTGCGCACCGCCCACGATCGGGTGCAGGTGGGTGACGGCCAGCCCGCCGCCGTCGGCGGTCGCGATGGCGTCGGGGTCGAGCAGGCCGATCAGGGCGTCGATGTCCTTGGCCTCCCACGCCGTCTTGAACCGCCTGACGATGGTGGCCTGCTCGGCAGTCGGGCCCGCCGGGGCCTGCGCGGTGCGGACGCGACGGCGGGCGGAGGAGGCCAGTTGGCGGCACGCCGCCGGGGTGCGGCCGACGATCTCGGCGACCTCGCCGAAGGGATAGCGGAAGACGTCGTGCAGGACGAACGCGACGCGCTCGGCCGGGGTCATCGCGTCGAGGACGACCAGGAAGGCCATCGTCACCGACTCGTCGAGGGTGACCCGGTCGGCCGGGTCACCCCCGGCGGCGCCGGAGCGCCCGGTGATCCACTCCGTGGGCTCGGGCAGCGGTTCCGGGATCCAGTCGCCCACGTACGTCTCCCGCCTGGCCCGCGCCGAGCCGAGCAGGTTCAGGCAGATGCGGCTGGCAACCGTGACCAGCCAGCCGCCGGGCGACTCGATGGCCTGCTGCTCCCGTGCGGGCATGGCGTACCAGCGGGCGTAGGTCTCCTGCACGACGTCCTCGGCGTCGGCGAGGGAGCCGAGGAATCGATAGGCGAGGTTGATCAGCCGGCGCCGCTCGCTCTGAACGTCGCCGGGCTCGGCTCCGGTGTCCATGGTCTGGCCAGTCTCCCTCGCTCGCTGCTGTGCCCCCTACCCGATACGACAACGCAGCCTCCCGGAATGTGAGGAGACACGTCGGCTCACATTCCGGCGGGCTGCTTTGTCGTATCGGTGAGGACGACGACAAGGACAGACAGGAGACACCCATGAACGACTTCCAGGCCATCGCGGACCGCGTCGAGATCGAGGCACTGCGCGGCGAGTTCACCGACGCGGCGATGATGCGCGACCGACCCCGCCTGGCGGCGCTGTTCACCCCGGACGGCGCCCTGCGCATGCCCAACATCCCCGTCGAGCAGGTCGGCCGCGAGGCGATCCTCGCCGGGGGCGAGCGGCTGCAGCGCCAGTGGGACTTCTTCGTGCAGACCACACACCCCGGCACGATCCTGCTCGACGGCGACACCGCGACCGGTCGCGCCTACATCCAGGAACTCGTACGCACCCTCGACGGACGCCAGGGTCTGAATTACGCCGTTTACCACGACCGCTACCAGCGCACCGCGGCGGGCTGGCGGTTCGCCGAGCGGGTATACGAGGTCAGGTATCTCGACACCTCCCCGCTGGCGGGCGCGGCACCCGACGGGACCGACCCGGTGCAAGCCGCGTCCTTCGCCGTCCCGGCATCGGCCGAACGGCTGGCGGGGGTGGCCGCCGCGTTGCGTGCCAACGGCTTCGCCGCCGAGATTCTCGACGACGCCGCGGCCGCGCGGGCCCGCGTCAAGGACCTGATCCCCGAGGGCGCCAGCGTGTTCACCGGAGCCAGCGAGACCCTCCGGCTGTCCGGCATCGACGAGGACATCAACACCGGCGGCCGGTACGACGCCATCAGGCCGCGCGTCCTGGCCATCGACCGGGCCACCGGCGCCGACGAGATCCGAAGGCTGGTCGCCAGCCCCGAGTTCGTCGTCAACAGCGTCGCCGCGGTCACCGAGACCGGCTCGCTCGTTCTCGCCTCGGGCAGCGGCAGCCAACTCCCCGCCAACGCGGGCGGCGCCGCGCACACGGTCTGGATCGTCGGCGCGCAGAAGGTGGTGCCCGACCTGAGCACGGCGCTGAGCCGCGTCGAGGAACACGCCCTCCCGCTGGAGAACGCTCGTGCCCAGGCGGTCTACGGGACGCCCAGCGCCATCAACCGCCTGCTCATCCTCAACGCGGAAACCCGCCCGGGTCGCGGCACAGTGCTGCTGCTCCGCGAGGCCATCGGATATTAGGAGTCGAAGCCGAGGCCGACCTTGTCCAGGGTGCGCAGCCACACGTTGCGCCGGCCCTCGTGCGCGTCCGCTTGGGCGATCGACCAGCGGGTCAGTTCGATCACCCCGGAGCGCACCGGTTCCGGTGGGAACGGCATGGGCTTACTACGCACCATCTTGAGCCTGGTCAGCTCGGTTCGCGAACCGCCGAGCAGGTCCAGCATCACGTTCGCGCCGAACCGGGTCGCTCCCACGCCCAGCCCGGTGTATCCGACGGCGTAGGCCAGCCGGCCGCTGTGCGCCGTACCGAAGAAGCCGCTGAACCGGCTGCACGTGTCGATGACGCCGCCCCACTTGTGCGTGAAACGCACGTCCGTGAGCTGCGGGAAGGTCTGCGCGAAGTGCTCGGCCAGCACCTCGAAGGTGGCCTCGCGCTGGTCGCGTTCCGGGCTGATCCGCCCGCCCCGGTAGTAGATCGCGTCGTAGCCGCCCCACAGGATCCGGTTGTCGGCGGTGAGCCGGTAGTAGTGGAACTGGTTGGCCGCGTCACCCACGCCCTGGCGCTGCCGCCAGCCGACGCTCGCCAGTTGCGCGGCGGTCAGCGGCTCGGTCATCAGCGCGTAGTCGTAGATCGGGACGACGTAGTGGTGCAGCCGGCGCAGCAGGTTGCCGTGCGCCCCGGTGGCCAGCGCGACCCGCGCCGCGTCCACCCGGCCGCGCCAGGTGTGCAGGCGCAGCCCGCCGCCGGCCGCGCCGATCCGCTCGACCGGGGAGTTCTCGTAGATGCGCACGCCCAGCTCCAGGCAGGCTCGGCGCAGGCCCCAGACCAGCCGGGCCGGGTCGACCATCGCGCAGCCGGTGCGGTCCCAGACGCCGCCGAGGTAGGTCGGCGAGTTCACCTCGGCCCGGACCTGGTCGCGGTCCAGCAGCCGGACGTCCAGGCCGCGGGCGGTGGCCTCCTCCTGGTACGCGGTCAGCTCCCGCACCTGCCAGTCGGCGCTCGCCACGATGAGCTCCCCGGTGCGGGCGTAGTCGCACCCGATCCCGTACCGCTGGACGGCCTGCTCGATGCCGTCCAGGTTCGCCCGGCCGAGCCGCTCCAGGGTGTCCATCTCGTCCGGGAAGCGGCTCAGCCCGTTGTCGAACCCGTGGGTGAGGCTGGCCGAGCAGAAGCCGCCGTTGCGCCCGGAGGCCGCCCAGCCCGCCGTGCCCGCCTCGACGACCACGACGTCGCGGCCCGGGTCGCGTTCCTTGGCGAGCAGCGCCGTCCACAGCCCGCTGTAGCCGGCGCCCACCACGGCCAGGTCCGCCGAGTCGACGCCGTCCAGCGGATCCGCGGCCGGCGGCGCACCCGCCTGAGCGAGCCAGTACGGCTCGGGGACCGCGTCGGCGAGCGCGCGCGCCGTCATGCTCAGGAACGTTTCCGCGGGCGCGATCGCACGCTGGTGGCCACGGCGATCAGCACGCCGCCCAGGAAGATCAGCGTGCCCATCACGTTGACCTGCGGCGGCAGGCCGACCCGGGTGGCGCCCCAGATCCACAGCGGGAACGTCGTGGTGGTGCCCGCGGTGAAGTTGCTGACCACGAAGTCGTCGATGGACAGCGCGAAGGCCAGCAGCATGCCGGACATCACCGCGGGCAGGATGATCGGGAAGGTGATCCGCCAGAACGTTGTCCACGCGTTGGCGCCCAGGTCCGCCGCCGCCTCCTCGATCGAGCGGTCCAGGGTCAGCACCCGGGCCCGCACCACCACGGCGACGAACGAGATCGAGAACATGATGTGCGCGATCGTGATCGTCACGGCGCCGAGTCCCACGCCCAGCGACACGAACAGGGTCAGCAGCGAGGCGCCCATCACCAGCTCGGGCGAGGACATGGTGGCGAACATGATCAGGTTGACCGTGCCCGAGCCGCGGAACCGGTAGCGGCCCAGCGCGAAGCCGATCCCGGTGCCGAGCGCGCCGGCGACGACCGCGGTGACCACCGCGACCAGCAGCGAGATGACCAGCGCCTGGGTCAGCTCGTCCAGCGCGAAGACCCGGCCGTACCACTTGACGGTGAAGCCCTCCCAGGTCTGGTTGTAGCGGCCCGGGGTGTCGTTGAAGCCGAACACGATCATGACCAGCACCGGCAGCGTCAGCCACGCGATGATGGCCCAGGTGTAGATGTGCAGGGCCCGCCCGCCGGTCAGCCGGAGCCTCATCGCGCCGCCACCTTCATGACGTCCTCCGTGCCCAGCGCCCTGGCGTAGGCGAAGACGCCGACCAGCAGCACTGCCATCAGCGTGAAGGACAGGGCCGAGGCCGTCGGATAGTTGGAGCTGGTCAGGTACTGCGACTGGATGACCTGCCCGATCATCGTGGTGGACGAGCTGCCCAGCACCGCCGAGTTGACGTAGTCGGAACTGGCCGGCACGAAGGTCATCAGCACGCCGGCGAACACCCCCGGCAGCGCCAGCGGGAAGATCACCTTGCGGAAGGCGGTGGGCGGGTCCGCGTACAGGTCGCGGGCCGCCTCCACCACCCGGGGGTCGATGCGTTCCAGCGCCACGTAGATCGGTAGCACCATGAACGGCAGGAAGTTGTAGACCAGGCCGAAGATCACCGCGGTCGGCGTACCCAGGATGTTGAAGTCGTCGGCCAGCAGCCCGGCGTCCTTGAGCGGGCCGAGCAGCATGCCCTCGTCGGTGAGGATGTATCGCCACGAGATCGTGCGCAGCACGAACGAGACGAAGAACGGCAGCAGCAACAGGAACAGGTAGGTCGGCTTGCGCCGGCCGCCGTAGAAGGCGATCCAGTACGCGACCGGGAAGGCCAGCACGATCAGGATGATCGTGGTGATCGCCCCGTAGATCAGCGAGCGCACCAGCTGCGTGCGGTAGTTGCCGATGGCGTCCACGTAGGTCTGCCAGTGGCCGGTGAAGACGTAGCCGGAGACCACGTCGCCCTGCTGCAGCGACAGGGACAGCATCGTCACCATCGGGATCACGAAGAACAGCAGCAGCCACAGGCCGCCCGGCAGGATCAGCAGGTAGGGCGCGAGCACACGCCGTGAGCGGGACACGGGCTCAGGCCAGCACGATCGGTTCGAAGATGCTCTGGAACTCCTGCTGCTCGGCGACCGTCTTGAAGTCGACGTAGTAGTGCAGCTTCGCGTAGTCGCTCTGCGCGGGGAAGACCAGCGGGCTGGTGGCGACCGCCTCCATGGCCGCCTTGTCGTCGCCGGACAGCTTGGCGGCGTCCTTCTTGATCTGCTCCTGCGCGGCCGGCACCGGGCAGACGTAGTTGATGTACTCGGCCAGCGTGGCCGCGTTCGCCACCTCGTAGAAGAAGTCCATCAGCTTGATCGCGTCGAGCGGGTTCTGCGCGGTGATCGGGATGGCGAAGTTGTCCGTCCAGATGGTGCCGCCCTCCTCCGGGATCACGAACTTGAAGTCCGTGCCGTCGGAGACGTTCTTCTGGAAGATGTCGCCGGACCAGGCCTGGGTGATCCACACCTCGCCCTTGCCCAGCGCGTCCACGTAGCTCTGGTCGTAGTAGTTGCGCACCATGCCGGCGCTCTTCTGCTCCTTGAGCTTGGCGGCGGCCTTCTTCCAGTCCTCCGGCGTCGACTTCGCCGGGTCGATGCCGAGCGCCATCAGGCCGAAGTTGGCCAGCTCCTGGGTGTCGGAGTACATGCCGACCTTGCCCTTGAACGCCGGGTCCCACAGGTCGGCCAGCTTGGTGATCGGCCGGGTGACCTTCTTCGGGTCGTACGCGATGCCGGTGATCCCGGAGGTCCACGGCACGGAGTAGACGTTGCCCTTGTCGTAGGCGGTGTCGGCGTACGACTTGTCGGCGTTGGCCACGTAGTTGGGCAGCTTGCTGTGGTCCAGCGGGGCGAGGAAGCCCGAGTCCACGAACTGCTTGAACTGGATGCCGTTGGTGATCACCATGAGGTCGTAGCCGATCGACTGACCGGCCGCGAGCTGCGGCTGGACCTTGGCGAACCAGGGGCCCATCTCCTGGATGACCTCCTGGTAGTTCACCTTGACCCCGGTGGCCGCGGTGAACTTCTTCAGCTCGGGCTGCTTCGGGTCCATGTACAGCGGCCAGTTGGCGAAGTCCACCTTGCCGTTGCTGGTCTTACCGGCCCAGTACTTGGCCACCGCGTCCGGGGCGGGAGCGCTCGGCGCGGTCGAGCCGGTGCCCTTGACGCCGCAGGCGGCCAGCGCCATGGCGAACGCCGACAGGCCGGACATCCGCAACGCGTCACGCCGGCCGAGCCGCCGCTGGGTCAGGCCGCGCACCAGGGAGGGGTCGGGGAGGTTCGACTGCACGATCAGACTCCGATCGGGTAAGAGTGCTGCGGGCTCCAGCTGAGGTACACCGTGTCGCCGTGCTCGGCGAGGTCTTCGGCGGAGTAGGCGTTCTGGTCGAAGACCACCAGGTCCGGTCCGGCCGAGGTCTTGACCGTGTAGTTGGTCGAGGTGCCGTGGTAGACGACCTCGGTCACCACCGCGGACAGGACGCTGATGCCGGCGGCGGTGGGTGCCTCGCGGGACAGATCGATCTTCTCCGGCCGGACCGAGACCTCCAGGTTGTCGCCGACCTTCATGGCCCCGCTCACCGGCACCAGCACCCGCTCGCCCTCGCCGTAGCTCAGCACGGCCACCTCGCCCGACAGGCTCTCGACCCGGCCGTCGAGCAGGTTCGACGTGCCGATGAAGCCGGCCACGAAGCGGGTCGCCGGGCGCTCGTAGATCTCCCGCGGCGACCCGAGCTGGTCGATGCGGCCGGCGTCCATCACGGCGATGCGGTCCGACATGGTCAGCGCCTCGCCCTGGTCGTGCGTCACGTAGACGAAGGTGATGCCGACCTCGCGCTGGATGCGCTTGAGCTCCACCTGCATCTGCATCCGCAGCTTGAGGTCGAGCGCGCCGAGCGGCTCGTCGAGCAGCAGCGCCCGCGGCCGGTTCACCAGGGCCCGGGCCAGCGCCACCCGCTGCTGCTGGCCGCCGGACATCTCGCGCGGGGCCCGCTTCTCCATGCCGGTCAGCGAGACGATCTCCATGATCTCGCCGGCCCGCCGGCGGATCTCGGCCTTGTCGACCTTCTTGCGCTCCAACCCGAAGGCCACGTTCTGGTACGCGTTCAGGTGCGGGAACAGCGCGTACGACTGGAAGACCATGTTCACGTCGCGCTTGTTCGGCGCGACGCGGGTGACGTCCTTGCCGTCCAGCAGCACGGTGCCGCCGCTGGGCTCCTCGAAACCCGCGATCATCCGCATCGTGGTCGTCTTGCCGCAGCCCGAGGGGCCCAGCAGCGAGAAGAACTCACCCTGCGCTATGGACAGGTCCAGGCGGCGGACGGCCTGCACCGTCTCGCCATGGGATAGATAGTCCTTGTGCACTCCGGCGAGCTCGATGGCCGGTTGGCCGGGGTCCGGTTCGACACCAGTGGTCATGTTTACCTCTTCAGGCCAGGTGGCTCATCACGTGTTTGATCCGGGTGTACTCCTCGAACCCGTACATCGATAGGTCCTTGCCGTAACCCGAGTGGCCAAAACCGCCATGCGGCATCTCCGACACGAACGGCAGATGGGTGTTGATCCACACCGCGCCGAAGTTCAGCCGGCGCGACACCCGCATCGCCCGGCCGTGGTCGCGGGTCCACACGCTCGCGCTCAGGCCGAAGCGCACGTCGTTGGCCCAGCGCACGGCGGCGTCCTCGGCGTCGAACTCCTGCACGGTGATCACCGGGCCGAAGATCTCGTCCTGGATCATCTCGTCGCGCTGGCGCAGGCCGGCCACCACGGTCGGCTCGACGAAATAGCCGCGGTCGCCGATGCGCCGCCCGCCGGCCACCACCCGGGCGTGCTCCGGCGTGCGGTCCAGGAAGCCGCGCACCCGGCTCAGCTGGGCGGCGTTGTTGACCGGCCCGAAGTACGCGTCGGGGTCGGCCGGGCCGCCGACCCGGGTGTCCTTGGCGGCGGCGGCCAGCGCGTCGGTGAAGTCCGCCGCGATCCGCCCGTGCACCAGCACCCGGGTGGCGGCGGTGCAGTCCTGCCCGGCGTTGAAATAGCCGGCACCCGCGACGGCGGCGGCGGTCGCCTCGATGTCGACGTCGTCGAAGACGATCACCGGAGCCTTGCCGCCCAGCTCCAGGTGGACCTTCTTGAGGTCGGCGGCGGCCGCGGCGGCGACCTCCATGCCGGCCCGGGTGGAGCCGGTGATCGAGACGAGCTGCGGGGTCGGGTGCACGACCAGGGCGCGGCCGGTGTCCCGGTCGCCGCAGACGACGTTGAGCACGCCCGGCGGCAGGAACTCGGCGGCGATCTCCGCGAGCAGCAGGGTGCTGACCGGTGTGGTGTCGGCGGGCTTGAGCACGACGGCGTTGCCGGCGGCGATGGCGGGCGCGAACTTCCACACGGCCATGACCATCGGATAGTTCCAGGGCGTCACCTGGGCGCAGACTCCGATCGGCTCGCGCCGGACCCAGGAGGTGTGCTCGCGCAGGTATTCACCGGCGGACTTGCCCTCCAGCATCCGGGCGGCCCCAGCGAAGAAGCGCAACTCGTCCAGCAGCGGCGCCATCTCCTCCTGCCGGGTGGCCTCGACCGGTTTGCCGGTGTTGCGGCATTCAGCGGTGATGATCTCGTCGGCTCGGGACTCGACGGCGTCGGCGATCCGCAGCAGGGCGCGCTGCCGCTCGGCGGGTGTGCTGTCCCGCCAGACCTCGAAGCCAGCCTCGGCGGCCGTCATCGCGACGGCGACATCCCCGGCGGCGGAGACCGGGGCGTACGCGTACGCCTCCCCGGTGCAGGGGTCGACGACCGCCGACGTCGCGCCGTCGGCGGGATCGCTATAGGACCCGCCGACGAAGTTGCGGAGGACCGGTAGGTCGGTGCTCACGGAATTCGGACCTCCCGCCCCGGGGCTGTGACGGCCCCCACACGAAGAGGTGGACCTTGACATAGCCGTAGACCTAAAGACAAGGGAATCCGAAGGATTTTGCAAGACCGAAACGGAATCAGGAGCGTGCGCCGAGGCGCAACCACGCATTCCGGCGCTAGTCGCCCGGGGAAGCCCGGTTTCCGCAGGATGGCGTCCCTGGTCCAGGCGTCGCGGTGCCCGCCGGTTCGGACCCGTCCGTGTTGCCTCCCCCATGTACCGTCTGCGAGCGCCGTTCGGATCGGAGTTCATCTCTGGGCGGTCGCGGTCTCACGACGATCAGCTAAGGGGAACCGGTGGACGGACGCAGGCTGCTGCCGCGTGTGCTTTTGGGGATGTCCGTCGTGGCGGCACTGGCCGGTTGCTCGGGGACCGACGACAAGGCCGAGACGCCCGGGCTGGAGCCGCGCGGCACCGTGCTGACCACGGTCAAGCCGACCCGCCAGGACCTCACCAACAAGATCAGCCTCAACGGCAAGGTCGCGATCAACGCGGTCTACGGGATCGTCGCGCCCGCCGACGGCGAGTTGCGCTACGTGCAGCGGCAGCCCTCGAAGACCGCCAGCACCCAGGCGACCTGGGTGGCGACGGTCTGGGACCACGGCACGCCGCACAAGGTGCTGATGCCGAAGAACTCGATCCTGGCCGGCCGGCTGCTGGAGGACCGGGCCACCGTCACCACCGGGATGCCCGTCATCTCGGCCACCCGCGCCGGGTATGCGGTCGTCGCGGACATCGACAGCGCGCTGGCGTACCGGATCTCCGGCTCGGCGAAGTCCGTCCAGGGCCAGATCAAGAACGGGCCGGGTCCGTTCCCCTGCAAGCCGCTCGGCACGATCGCGGCCCTGCCGGCCGGGACCATTCCGGAGCCGCCGCCGGCCTCGCCCGCCCCGGGCGCCACCGGAGAGCCCGAGACCGAGACCGAACAGCAGCAGACCGGTGGGGGCGAGGGTTCCGAGTCGACCGGCCTGCGGCTGGTCTGCACCACCGCCAAGGGCATCAAGCTGATCAACGGCGCCGCGGTCACCCTGGAGATGGTCACCGCCAAGGCCAGCGACGTGCTGGTGCTGCCGGTCGAGGCGGTCGCCGGGGCGCAGGGCAAGGGCAAGGTCGACGTGGTCGGCCCGGACCGCGTCCGCAAGACCGTCGACGTGGTCCTCGGCCTCACCGACGGCAAGGTCGTGGAGATCAAGAAGGGCCTCAAGGGCAGCGAGACGGTGGCGATCCCCGGACCCAACCTGCCGGCCGCCCCCGAGGGCCAGAACCCCGAGGACCAGCCGTCCGGGGCCGTGGGATGACCGCGCTGATCGAACTGACCGGCATCACCAAGGTGCTCAAGGGCCAGCAGCAGCCGCGCACCATCCTGTCCGGAGTCGACCTGGCCGTGCACCCGGGCGAGAGCGTGGCGATCGTCGGCCGGTCCGGCTCCGGCAAGAGCACCCTGCTCAGCATCCTGGGCCTGTTCGACCGGCCCGACGAGGGCAGCTACCTGCTCGACGGCCAGGACATCAGCCGGCTGCCCGAGCGCAAGGCCGCGAAGCTGCGCAGCTCGCACTTCGGCTTCGTTTTCCAGCGCTTCTTCCTGCTCAAGCACCTGACCGCGGCGCAGAACGTCTCCATGGCGCTGGTCAACGGCCAGGGCTGGCTGCCCCGGCGGGCGCGCCGGGCCCGCGTGCTGCAGGCGCTGGAGCAGGTCGGCATCGCGCACCTGGCGAAGAACCGGCCGGCCCGGATGTCCGGTGGTGAGCAGCAGCGGGTGGCGATCGCCCGGGCCCTGGTCCGCGAGCCGAAGGTGCTGCTCGCCGACGAACCGACCGGCGCGCTGGACACCGAGACCGGCACCGCGGTGATCGACGCTCTGCTGGCCGCGACCACCCGGGGCTGCGGGTTGGTGCTGGTGACGCACGACCGGGACCACGCGGCCCGGATGGGCCGGACCCTGGACCTGGTCGACGGCGTCCTCACCGAGCGGGTGAACGCGTGAGGCGGCTGTCCGGCCGGTTCCGATCGGCGCTGATCATCGGGCTGCAGGGCATCCGCGCCCGCAAGACGCGCACCCTGCTGTCGATGGTGAGTCTCTTCCTCGGTGTGCTCGCCGTGGTCGTGGTGCAGGCCGGCGCGAGCATCGCGGACCGGGCGCTGCTCTCCGACATCGAGCTCACCTCGGCCGTCGACGGCACCACGATCATCGGGCTGCCGATGCAGCCGAAGGCCACCGCTGTCGTGCTCGACACCGTGCAGGACCGGTCCGACACCGTGGCGATGCTCAATCTCTCGGCGATCATCGGCGAACCGAACGTCACGCCGGTCAACCCGGGTGCCTCGCCGTTCGACGAGGACTGGGGCGGCGGCATGGTCTGCTACGGGAACGGCCCGTGCGAGCCCGCCGAGTCGGTCGCGCCGGCGGGCCAGGCCGTGGAGGTACGGCTGACCGCGATGACCGCCGACGTCCGCCCGTTCCGGCCGTTGCGCCCGCAGACCGGACAGTGGCTGGAGTTCGCCACGATGCCGTCGATGGCACCGCGGCTCGTCGTCAACCTCGAGGCCGCCAAGGGCTTCGAGCGGTACAAGGTGCCCGCCGAGATGCGCATCGGCGGCGCCGCGGCGAACATCACCCCGCAGTTCGTCGGCGTGGTCGACGACGGCGACATGCAGCCGCGCGCCTACGTCCGGCTGGACGAGCTGACCACCTGGCTGCCGAGCGCCAACCTGGCCGACCCGAACACCGGCGGCGAGATGCAGGTGCTGGTGTCCCAGGGCAGCCCGGTCCAGCAGGTGCTCACCGCGAAGCTCAAGGGGATCGGCTCGGAGACCTGGATCGAGACCGTCGACGCCAAGAAGCAGATGGAGAGCGAGCTCAAGCTGCTCCGCCTGGTGTTCCTGGCGATGGCGAGCCTGGTCCTGCTGATCGGCGTGGCCGGCATCCTCAACGTCGGCCTGGCCACCGTGGGGGAGCGGGTCGAGGAGTTCGCCCTGCGCCGGGCCGTCGGCACGCCGAGGATGCTGCTGGCCGGCATCGTGCTCGCCGAAACCCTGCTGACCGGCCTGTTCACCGCCGCCGTGGCGATCGGGGTCAGCGCGGCCGGCCTCAAGGCGGTCTCCGTGGTGCTCGGCGACTCCGAGCCGTTCCTGCGGGACATGCAGTTCCCGTGGGAAGCGGGCATCGCCGGCATCATCGCGGGGCTCGTCGCCGGCGTCCTGGGCGGCTTCGTTCCGGCCCTGCGCGCCGCCGGCATCCCGATCGCCACCGTCATGCGGGCTTGACCGGGCCGTCGATCACCGGACAATGCACCAGTGGACAAACTGACCATCGGACTGCTCACCACCGACACCGACATCGTCCGCGACCATGACAAGGACAGCGGCGCGCTGCTGCGGGGCCTCGCCGAGGCGGGTTTCCAGACCGGCGCGCCGGTCTGGCACGATCCGTCGGTCGACTGGGCGGCCTTCGACCTGCTGGTCGTCCGGTCACCGTGGGACTACCCGGAGCGGTACGCCGAGTTCACCGGCTGGCTGGAGCGGGCTGCCGGCCGCACCCGCATCCTCAACGCGCCGGACCTGATCGGCTGGAACATCGACAAGCGCTACCTCGACGACTTCCGCGCGCGGGGCATCGCGTGTGTGCCGTACACCTTCTGCACGACGCCCGCCGAGGCCGCGACGGCGATCGCCGGGCTCGCCCCCGGCCGGATCGTCGTCAAGCCCACGGTCTCGGCCGGCTCGCGCGACACGGGCCTGTTCCGGCCGGACGACCCGCGCGCCCTCGACCTGGCGGAGCGCATCATCGCCGGCGGCAAGACGGCGATGATCCAGCCCGCCGCCGAGCACGTCATCGAGCACGGCGAGAACGCCCTGTTCTACTTCAACGGCGACTACGCGTACGCCTGCCACAAGGGACCGATCCTGCTGCCCGGCGGCGGCTACCTCGGCGGCGAGTACACCGAGCACATCACGCGCGCCGACCCGTCCCGGGCGGAGATCGAACTGGGCGGCCGGGCGATCGCCGCCATCGCCGATATCGCGGCCCGCAAGGGTTTCAGCGAGGACGCCGGGCGTCCGCTGTATGCCCGGGTGGACATCGCGGCGCACCCGGGCGGCGCGCCGGAGATCATCGAGGTGGAGCTGTTCGAGCCCGCCTACTTCGTCCGCATCGCGCCGGAGGCCGTCACCCACTTCGTCGAGGCCGTCAGGAAGCGCTGCCGGCAGTAGTAGGACGATTACGCGAGGTCACCGATTTTCGTAGCGAGAAGGCTACGGATAGTCACTGACTGTGCCGAGTGTGCGCGCCTCTGTAGGGTTTCCGCTGGTGGGGCGCGCGGGCTGGGAATCCGCGAAAAAGTTTCTCTGATCGACACTTACCGAACGTCGTCTCCGCTGACTTACATATAGGACTGTGGGTGACGTCAGGGGATAGATGATGATCGAGGGCTCGGCAGCTCGGGCGCTGCCCGAGGACGGGGCACCACGACGGCCGGCGGCGACCGACGAGTCCCTGGTGCAGTTCATCCGGGACAACCAGGGGCGGATCAAGAAGTTCCTGCAGCGCGTCTGCGACGACCCCGGCCTGGTCGAGGACGCGTTCCAGGAGGCGTTGATCGTCGCCTACGCGCAGTGGGAGGTGGTCAAGCACCACGAACGGCCGCTGTTGTGGGTGCACAAGACGGCCTGGTACAAGCTGCTCGGCCTGCTGCGAAGCCGGCGCCTGGAGGTGGTGGGCCTGGACGACATCGCCCCCGCGCCGCTCGCCGACCCGTCGAATCAGTGGGAGGCGGAATTCATCCTGCGCCAGCTGCTGCGCCGGCTGCCGACCCGGCAGCGGGCTGTCCTCGCGCTGGCGGCCGACGGCTGCACCGACGAGGAGATCTGTCAGCAACTCGGGCTGGCGCTGACGACGGTCCGCACCTACAAGTCGGCCGCCCGCAGGAAGCTCAAGGAGCTGGCCGAGGGCGCTTCCTACGAGCCCGGCACGCGGAGGCGGACATGAACCTCGACGACCTCCTCGCGCTCACCGCCCAGCAGGTGCCGACGCAGCTGGACGAGGCCCGGGCCCGCCGCATCGCCGGCCACATCGAGCGCGAATACGCCGAACGGCTGGCGGCGAACGTCGACATCACCAGCGACGTCGACCTGCGGGACCCGGTCGCCATGCGGGAGAGCAAGCGCATCCTGCGCTCGGCCGAGCTGCTCAAGCTGGGCACGATCAGCTGGTTCCGGCCCGGCCCGCAGATCGACTGGTCGCCGGAGATGTCGAGAATCCTCGGCCACGCGCCCGGCGAGGTCCCGCCGTCGCTGCCGCACCTGGTCTCGATGATTCATCCCAGGGATCGTGCGACCGTCCGGCGGCAGGTCCGGGCCGCCTGGCGTGACCAGGAGGAGAAGGAGGCCGGCTTCCGCGTCGTGAAGCCCGACGGGGTGACCGCCTACGTGCACTGCTCCATCGAGGTGGTGACCGAGGACGGGCAGGCGACCGGCGTCATCGCCACGGGGCAGGACGTCACCGTCGTCGAGAAGGCGCGCCAGGAGCGTGCGCGTCGCCTGTTGCGCGGTGGCACGGTGCAGCAGGACCTGATCGAGCTGGACCCGGTCACCGGCCTGCTGACCCGGCGGCGCTTCGCGGACGAGGTCGGCCGCGCGCTGCGTACGGGGACCGGGACCCTGCTGGTCGTGTCCGCGCCGCCGTACATCCGCCGGAGCACGGACGCCGACTCCGGGCGCGATGACCGGCTGAGCGCCGCCGCGGCGGAGGTGATCCGGTCGGTGGTGGGGCCCGCCGACGCCTGCGGAGTGCTGGGCCGGCACGAGTTCGGCGTGCTGTTGCCGTACACCACGGTCGACACCGCGAAGCTGAAGGCCGAAGAGATCCTGAACAGGCTGCGCGCGACCCGCTACCTGGCCGCCTCGTCCCGGCTCGATGCCTTCGGCGGCCTGGTGCACTACGACTACCGCATGCCGATCGAGAGCATCGAGTTGCTGTTCGACGCGGAGACGGCCTGGCGGCAGGCCAAGTCCCAGGACGCCCCGCTCTATGTGCTCCGGCAGCCGCCGTCGACCACCCAGCGCCGGGACATCGCCCGGGCGGGAATCCGGGCGGCGGTGGAGGGAAGCCGCTTCGCCCTCTACGCGCAGCCGCTGCGGGATCTCGAACTCAACCAGACGACCCGGCACGAGATCCTGCTGCGGGTGCTGGACGATGTCGGCCGGCCCGCACCACCGTCGACCTTCCTCGAGCTGGCCGAGCACGTCGACGAGATCCTGGCGGTGGACAAGTGGGTGATCAACAATGCGCTGCGCCTGGTGGGGGAGGGCTCACAGACGTCGCATTATCAGGTCAACATCTCCGGCCGTTCGCTGGCCGATCCGCTGCTCATCGACCACATCCGCGATGCCGTCGCACGTCACCGGGTCAATCCGGAGCGCCTCACCATCGAGATCACCGAGACCGCGGCCATCGGCAACCTGACGATCGCGAGGCGCTTCGCGGACGGGGTCCGGGCCCTCGGCTGCCAGCTGGCTCTCGACGACTTCGGGACGGGTAACACGCCGCTGAGCTTCCTGACGCAGCTTCCGGTCGACCTCGTCAAGATCGATGGCAGCTTCATTCAGGACCTGCCGCGCTCGAAGGCGCTGCAGGCGGTCGTCGAGGGGCTGGTGCAGACCTGTCACCGGCTCGGCATCCTCACCGCGGCCGAGTACGTGCAGGACGACGCCACCCTGGACCTGCTGCGGAGCTACGGCGTCGACTTCGCCCAGGGGTTCCACGTCGGCGAACCGGAGCTGATCGTGGTGGGCCGGCGCACGGCTCCCTCCATCGAGCTGGAGTTGTTCCCGGCGCAGGAGCAGGCTGCCAGGTGACCGGGGCCGAAAGGCGCTGCACGGCCCTCCCGAGCGGGCTGTCCGATGCGCCTATCCGGCCTGGATGTCGTGCCAGGGACGGCGGTCCACCTGCCGCAGCCGGGCCGGCGCGGCATCCACCGGCACCGGCCGCGGCGCGGGCCGGCGCACCGGCCCGGGGATGTCGTTCGCGTCGGCGTCCGGCGTCTGCGGAAGGGCCCAGATCGGCGCCACCCGGGGCGGTGGGCTCCACTCCAGTTCGGCCATCGGCCGCGCGGCGACGGCCGCCCGCGCCGGCGGCTTCCAGATCGGTGGCGCCCCCCACCAGATGACCCGCTCGGCGTGCTGCCGGACGCGGGCCGGGTGCGGCGCCGCCGCGAGTGCCAGGCGCGGGGCCGCGGCGGTGATGGCTTCCGGCGGGCGGGAGCTCTCGTCTTCCACGGACGCGCCGGCCAGCAGGACGGCCGCGCCGACGGTGACCAGGCCGGCGATCGCGGCCGCCAGCTCCCAGCCGGGGCGGACCGCGTCGCCGAGGATCGCCAGCGCGACGGCGGAGGGCGCGATGACCTCGGCGATCCAGAGCACCGCGGTCACCGGTCCCACCTTGCCGTGCTGCAGCGCGTGGGTGTACATGAGCATGCCGCCGACGGCGAACACCAGCAGCGCCCAGACCAGCGGCTCGGTGGCGATGTGCAGCGCCGCCGAGCCCACGGTCTGCATCTCCTGCTCGGGCATGGGCAGCGCGCGGCCGGCCAGCGCCGCACCGCCGAGCGAGAGCCCCGCCAGCGCCGCGACGGGACCGGGCCGGCCGGTCTTGGCCGTGCCCCAGCCGATCACCGCCAGGCCGACCGCGGCCGAGCAGAGCAGCCAGCGGAGCCCGTTCGTCGCCGTGACACTCTCCTGCGGCCCGGCCGACATGGCCAGCACCGTCAGCGCGGCGACGGAGACCACCACCGCCGCGACGTCCCGGCGGCGGAGCCGGGCCTTGAGGAAGATCCGGGCGGCCACGACGGTGATCGCGAGCGAGCCGGCCAGCACCGACTCGACCAGGTACACCGCCAGTTCGCGAAGCGCGACCATCGACCCGGCGAAGGACACCAGGTCCAGGACGATGCCGATCAGGTAGAGCGGGTGGCCCAGGGCGCGCACGGTGCCCTTGCTGCGCCGGGCGCCGACCGACTGCAGGATCGAGCCGGCGGCGTAACAGAAGGCACCGAACACGGCGATCGCCAGCGCGATCCACCCCGCGGAGGTCACCGCTGTCCCCTGTCTCCGGCTTGCGCGCTGATCCGCAGCATGGAGATCGTGTTGTCGGCGCCGTTGGTGACGTACGCCAGGCGGCCGTCGGGCGAGACCGAGATCGTCCGCGGGCTGCCACCCACCCGCACGGTCGCGGTCACCGCGCCGGTGCGCCCGTTCAGGACGGACACCGAATCGTCGCCCTCGTTGACCACGTACGCGTGCTCGCCGTCGGGGGCGAAGGCCACGCTCTGCGGCTGCTTGCCGACCCGGAACGGCCCGGTCCGCCGCCCGTTGGCCGCGTCGAGCAGGTCGGCGGTGTTCGCGTCGTAGCCCGCGACCAGCACCCGCCTGCCGTCCGGCGAGACGGCGATGCTGTGCGGCGACTTGCTCACCGGAACGGACTTCACCAGCCGGTCGGTGCGCGTGTCGATGATCGAGACCGCGTTGGACTCGTGGTTCGCCGTGTACGCGCGCCCCAGCCGTTCGGAGAAGGCGACCGCATGCGGATTGGGCGGCACCTTGACCCGGCCGCCCGCCCGGTGACCGTCGGCGCTGTAGATCTCGACCCGGCCGGCGCTGTGGATCGGAACCCAGATCCGGCCGTCCGGGCCGACGGCCAGGGTGAACGGCTGCACTCCGGTGCTCAGGTGCCGGAGCACCTTGCGGCTGGCGGCGTCCACCACGGCCACGCCGCTGCCGGACATGTCCTTCTCGTACATGGAGACGAAGACGAGGCGCCCGTCGCGGGACGTGGCGACGAACCGGGGGGTGTTGCGCATCCGTATCGTGGTCACCCGCCGGCTGGCGGCGTCCACCACGGACAGGATGCGGGAATTCTGGTTGGCGACGTAGACCGTGCGGCTGTCCGGCGAGACCATGACGCCCTCGGGCTCGGCGCCGACGCGGATCGTGCCCACCACGGCCGGCTTGGCGACGCTCGCCACGCCCTGGGCGAGCGGGACGCGGACGATACCGGCGGGCGCGGGCGCCGCCGCGGTGGTGGGCGTCGTCGCGGGCGCCGTCGAAGGCAGCGGCCCGAACGCGACCACCGGGGCCGGGTCGGGCTGCTCGCCCCGGTTCAGCGCCACCGCGACCCCCGCGCCGCCGAGCAGCACGCCGGCGGCCAGCGCGGCCAGCAGCACCGTTCCGCGGGCCTGCCGGCGTTTCGCCGGAGCGGACAATACGGTCATCCGCGTCGCGCCGAGATCGTCGACCGCCGCAAGCTCCTCGATCTCGACCTGAGACGGCGGCAAGGTCGCCGCGACCTGGCCGGTGACCCGGACGTCGGCCCAGCCGGCCGGGCCGCGGACGGTGACGGTGCCGTCGAGCCAGTCGGAGGCCGGCAGCCAGGCGATCCGCAGTCGGCGACCGGCCAGCACGGCGCGCAGCCCGGGCCCGGAGACGGTGACGGCGGCGGCCACGGCGAGCGGCGGCCCCTCGACCAGGACCTCCGCGAGCAGCCGGGGCGTACCCGCGCTGACCTGGCCGAAGTGGATCTGGTCGGGAACCAGGCGCACGGTCGTCCGCTCCAGCGCCGCGGCGGCGGCAGCGGCGACGCTACGGCTGTCCTCCTGGGTCAGCCGCATCAGCGTGTGCCGGGCCGCGGCGGCCATCGCGAGATCGGTACCGTTCGCGAGCCGCTCCAGCTCGCCCACACCCTTCAGGCGAGTCTCACGGACCGAACTGTCGATCTCGGTCAGTACCTGCGTCGGCAAAGTTTTTTCACTCATAGTGTCCCCGGTGTCATTCTGCGTGACGATCGGCATCGACGAAACCCTCAGCCCAAAATTGGCATCTGGCGATCAAACCGGTGGGTCCGGCCGGGGGCGGCGCACCGGGCCGGCCGCGGATCTCAGCATCGGGGTTTCGCTGCCGACTAGAGAAAGGCGATGACTGACGCAGACGAGGCCGAGCACGACGCCGGAGCGGTCCGGCGGGCCAGCACCGTGCTGTACGAGAGTGAGCGCGCCCGCGTCATCCGGTCGCCCGGCGCCGACGGGGAGCCCGGCGGGGTGATCTGGAAGGAACCCCTGGGCCCGGGCGCGGCCGAACGGCTACGCCACGAGGTGGCGATCCTCTCCCGGCTGACCGGCGTCCCGGGGGTGGCCCAGTTGGCGCAGGTGCCCCGGGGCGGGACCCGGTTCGCGCTGACCGACGTCGGTGGCGTCTCGCTCGCCGCGGACCTGTGCGACCGGGGCCGGGCCGATCGCGGGGTGCGCTCCAGGGCCGACGTGGTCGACCTGGTCACCTTCGCGTCGTCCCTGGTCCGGGTCCTGGCGGGGGTGCACCGCGAGGGAGTGCTGCACCTGGACGTCAACCCCGCCAACATCCTGGTCGGCGGGCCCGGCCGGCAGCCGTTCCTGATCGACTGGGAACTCGCCTCGACCGCCCCGGAGGAACTACCCGGCTTCACCCACGAGACCACGATCGCCGGAACGCCCGCCTACCTGGCCCCCGAGCAGACCGGGCGCACCGGCCGGGGCGTCGACCACCGCACCGACCTGTACGCCGTGGGCGCGACCCTGTACGAGCTGGCGGTGGGCGCGCCGCCGTTCGGCGACCGGGGTGGTGACACGCTCGCGCTGATCCACGACCACCTGGCGCGCGTCCCCACCGCACCCCACGTGGCGAACGAACTGGTGCCGGCGGTCCTCTCCGACATCATCGGCAGACTGCTGGAGAAAGAACCGGACCGGCGGTACCAGAGCGCCGCCGGGCTGGCGCACGACCTCGCGCGGCTGCTGGCCGCCCTCACCGCTGCGGACCCGGCCCAGGAACCCCGTTTCCCGCTCGGCGAGCACGACTTCCCGACGCGCATCTGCGCGCCGTCCCAGCTGGTCGGCCGGGCAACCGAGCTGGCCGCGCTGCGCACGAGCTTCGACCTCGCCATGGCCGGTCAGGGCCGGGGCCTGCTGGTCACGGGCGCGCCGGGGGTCGGCAAGACCGCGCTGGTCGACGAGCTGCGGGCGATCGTGGCGGCGGCGGGCGGCTGGTACGTCCAGGGCAGGTTCGACCAGTACCGGCAGGACGCCGCCACCGACGCGGTCACGCAGGTGATGCGGGCCCTGGCCAGGCTGCTGCTGGCCGAGCCGGAGGCGCGGGTGGCCGCGGTGCGGGCGCGGATCGCGGCGACCCTGGGCGCCGACACGAGCATCGTCGCCGCCATGTGCCCCGAGTACGCCGTGCTGCTCGACACGGCTCCCGGGCGGCTCGATGAGGGCGAGACCGAGCAACTGGCCGTCCGGCTGCGCCAGGCGGGCCTGGGCGTGCTGCGTGCCATCGTCTCGCCCGAGCGGCCGATCGTGATGGTGATCGACAATCTGCAGTGGGCGGGCGAGTATCCGATCGAATTCCTGGGCGCGGTCCTGACCGATGAGGAGCTGCCGGGTCTGCTGCTGGTCGGCGCGTACCGGGACGGCGAGCTGGCTGACTCCCCGTTGCCGGCCATGGCGGCCCGCTGGGTGCGCATCGGCGCCGTACCGACGCGGTTGCACCTGGAGAACCTGCCGCCCGCGCAGCTCGGCACCCTGCTCGCGGACATGCTGCGGCTGCCGCCCGAACGGGCCGCGGAGCTCGCCGACGCGGTCGATGTGCACACCGGCGGCAACCCGTACGACACGGTGGAGCTGGTCAACGCCCTGCGCCGGGAGGGCATCCTGAGCCTCGGCGACACCGGCTGGCAGTGGGCGGCCACCGCTGTCCGGAGCTACATCGGCAGCGGCGACGCCGTGCGACTGCTCACCCAGCGGATCGAGGAGCTGCCCACCGGCGTGGCGCGGCTGCTGGAGGTGCTCGCCTGCCTCGGCGGCGAGGTGGAGGTCGACCTGTTCGCGGTCGCCGCCGGTCTTCCCGCCGACGTCGCCGCCGAGTCCCTGGCGCCGGCCATCGGGGACGGCCTGCTCGTGATGATCCATGACGGCCCTCCCGCGGTCCGGTTCCGGCATGACCGGGTGCAACAGGCGGCGTTCGCCCGGCTGACACCGCAGTCGCGCCGTACGCTGAATCTGGAGCTGGCCCGGCGCCTGGCCGCGCACCCGGACCGGCAGGAAGCAGCAGCCGAGCAGTATCTGGCGGGCGCCGCGGACGTGACCGACCCGGCGGAGCAGTACCGGCTGGCCCAGCTGTTCCGGACCGCCGCCGTCCGCATCCGGCTCATCAACCAGGCCAAGGCGGAGCGCTTCCTGGCGACCGCGCTGACCCTGCTCCGGTCCGGCGGCGTCGGCCTGCCGGACGGGGCGGACGCGCTGGTCACGCAGTTGCTGATCGACCGGCACGCGGCGCTGTACCGGCTGGGTCGCCTGGCGGCGGCCGACCAGCTCTACGAGGCGATCGAGCACCGGGTGCCCGGCGCGACCGAGCTGGCCGAGGCCGCGGCTCCGCAGATCGTGAGCCTGGCCCGCCGGTCCCGTTCGCAGGAGGCGGTGACCCTGGGCATCGCGCTGCTGGCCCGCCTCGGTTGTCCGCAACCGGCCGCGGGCGATCTGGCGGCGGAGCTGGACCGGGGGATGGATCTGCTGTACGCCTGGGTCGCCGAGGGCCCCGCGCCCGACGAGCTCGGCCGGCCCGAGTCGGGCGATCCGCAGGCGGTGGCCGCGGCGTGCCTCATCGCGCGGATCCTTCCCGCGGCGTTCCGCAGCCGGCATTCGCTGATGCCGTGGTTGTTGTTCACGGCGCACCGGCTCTGGGTCGCGCACGGCCCGAGCCGGCCGCTGGTGACCGCCCTGGGCGCCATCTCCGTGCTCGGCGTCGCGGTCCGGCAGGACTACGCCGTCGGCTACCAGGTCTGCCGGCGGATCCTCAGCGTCAGCGAGACCCACGGCTACGAGCCGGAGACCTCGCAGCTCCGCAACACCATCGCCACCTTCGGCACCCCGTGGTTCGAGCCCGTCGAGGAGGTCGCCCGGCTGTCCCGGTCGGCCCGCGAATGCCTGCTGCGCCACGGGGAGCTGCAGTTCGCCTCCTTCACCTACGTGAACACGCTGTGGGCGATGCTCGACTGCGCGCCGACGCTCGACGCCTGCGTGGCCGAGAACCACGGGGCGATGACCTTCTGGGCCCGTATCGGCGACGAGAGCCTGGCCGCGGCCGGGCAGAGTTACCAGCAGTTTCTGCGCTGCCTGCGCGGCGAGACCGACGTGCCGGGCGGTTTCGACGACAGCGACTTCGACGAGGTCAAGTATCTGGCCGAGATGAGCGCGGACCTGGTCATCGTCTGCAACCTGCACTGGCTCCGGGCACTCGCCGCGGTCGTCTTCGGCGACGCCGCGGGCCTCTCCTCGCACGCGGCGGCGGCGTTCGAGATGGTGCACCACCGGCCCGGGATGTACTCGTCGGCCCTGATCTATTTCCTGCGAGGGCTCGCCCTGGCCCGGTCGGCCGGCCAGGCGGCACCGGCCGAGCGGCCGGCCCTGCTCACCGACTTCGCCGCCTGCCGGGACTGGCTGGCGGCCCGCGCCGCCGACGCCCCCGACAACTTCGCGCACCTGGTGGGCTGGCTCGACGCCGAACGCGCCTGGGCGCAGGACGACTTCCGGGACGCCGTCCGGCATTTCGACGCGGCGATGAGCCGGGCCGGCAGCCGCCGCCCCGGGCACGCGGCGATGATCACCGAGCGGGCGGCCCGCTGCCACCTCGCAAACGGGCTCGACCGGATCGGCCGACTCCTGCTCGCCGAGGCGCGCGACCGCTACGACGGTTGGGGCGCCAGTGCCAAGGTGACCGAGCTGCACCGGGAGTTCCCGTTCCTGCGGTCGGCGGCGCGGAGCCCCGGCCAGCTGCGCCGCTCGGGCCAGAGCACCGTGGTCTCGTCCGACGCCATCGACCTGCTGGCGGTGGTGCGGGCCTCGCAGGCGCTCAGCTCCGAGACGAATCTCGACACGCTGCGGATCCGGGTCGTGGAGGTGCTCACCGCGCTGACCGGGGCGACCTCGGTGCGGCTGCTGCTGTGGAACGAGGACGCGCAGGACTGGTTCCTGTCCCCCTCCGACGACCCCGACGTGCCGGCCGGCCGGGACGGCCGGGCTCCGGAGACGGCGATCCGGGCGGGGGAGGCCGGCGCGGCGGGAATGATCTGCCTGTCCGCGTTCCGGTACGCCGAGCGCACCCGGGAGCCGCTGGTCGTGCCGGACGCGACCCGCGATGACCGGTTCTGCCGGGACCCGTACCTGAAGGGCATGAGCAGTTGCTCGCTGCTGGTCATGCCGATCATCAGCCGGGGCACGCTCCGGGCCATGCTGCTGATGGAGAACACGCTCAGCCCCGGCATCTTCACCAGCCACCGGCTCGACACCGTCATCCTGATCGCCGGCCAGCTCACGGTCTCCCTCGACAACGCCCTGGCGGAGCGGTTCCGGTCGCTGGTCCAGCGCTCCTCCGGGCTGACGCTGGTCTGCGACCGGGACGGGATCCTCACCTACGCCAGCTCGGCGTCGGTGGACATCCTGGGCGCCCAGGACGTGTCCCTGACCGGTCGCCCGGTCGCCGAGCTGATCCATCCGCAGGATCGCGAGGCCTTCGCCGGGTGGATCGGCGACGGCGGGCTGGAGGGGCAGCTGCTCGAATGCCGGGTGACGCCCACCGGATCGGGCCCGCGCTGGGTGGAGGTCAGCTGCACCGACCTGACCGCGGATCCGGCGGTCGCCGGCATGGTTCTGCACCTGCGGGACGTGAGCGAGCGACGGCACCTGGAGGGCGAGCTGCGGCACGCGCAGAAGCTGGAGTCGGTGGGCCAGCTGGCCGCCGGCGTGGCCCACGAGATCAACACCCCGATCCAGTTCATCTCGAACAACCTGATCTTCATCGCCGAGTCCGTCGCACCGATGAACGCGCTGCTGGAGGAATACCGGCAGGCCATGTCCGACACCGACGGTCCGGTGGACTGGGCGGCCCGGCGGCAGGCCTTCGCCGAGCGCGAGACGGAGATCGACCTGGAGTTCCTGCGCGAGGAGCTCCCGCTCGCCGCCGACCAGGCGCTCGAGGGCGCCGAGCGGGTTGCCAAGATCGTCCGCGCGATGAAGGCGTTCGCGCACCCGGGAGGCGAGCAGAAGGGCTTCGCCGACCTGAACGAGGCGATCCGGAACACCCTGATCATGGCGACCAGCGAGATCAAACTGGTCGCGGACGTGGTGCTGTCCCTCGGCGAGATCCCGCCGGTGTGGTGCAATCTCGGCGACGTCAACCAGGCCGTCCTCAACCTGGTCGTCAACGCCGCGCACGCCATCGGCGAAGCCGCCGGGACCGGCCGTGGCCGCGGCACCCTCACCGTCCGCACCTACGCCGACGAGGCCGGCATCGTGGTCGAGATCCAGGACACCGGCAACGGGATCCCACCCGAGATCGCCGACCGGGTCTTCGAGCACTTCTTCACCACCAAGCCGGTCGGTGTCGGCACCGGGCAGGGCCTGGCCCTCGCCTACACCCTCATCCACGACCGGCACGACGGCACCATCACCTTCGCCTCGGAACCCGGCGCCGGCACCACTTTCACCATCCGGCTGCCGCAACCGGCCGCGAGCGACAGCACCACCGTGGACAATCCGCGGTCGTCCTGATCACGAACGGCGACTTCTGCGCGGAAAGTGTTGGTCGGCGCGGCCCGCACGACTCTCACCTGGGTCCGGACAAGACGTCCGGCGCACGGAGGGACTCTTCATGAACGGTCAACTTTCCATCGGCCGGCGCTGGGCCGGGCGGCTGCGGCGCGTCGGCCGGGGCGCCGTCACCGCGGTCGTCCTCGGCAGCCTGCTCACCGTGCCGAGCCCGGTTGCCGCCCATCCGGGCGTGCCGTCCGCGGTCTTCGACGCGCCGGCCGTCGAGTGGGCGTCGGTGCGCGACATGACCAGCGCGGCGTTCGGCGCCACCTTCGACGATATGACGGCCAAGGGCTATCTGGTCGTTGACCTGGAAGTTGACGTGACCGCCGGCGACTACCGGGTCGGCGCCGTCTTCCAGCGGAACACCGACAAGCGGGCCTGGCGGTCGCTGCGGGACCTGACCGAAGCGGAGTACGCCGCGGCGAAGGCGAAGGCCACCACCGACGGTCTGCGGCCGGTGGACTTCGAGACCTACGAGCTGGCGGGCCGGCGGCAGTACGCCGCGGTGTGGGTGCGCAACGTCGAGCGGCTCGGCTCGGCGATGCTGCACGACCTGACGGACGCCCAGTTCAGCACCGCGTTCGAGGCGCAGAAGGCCGCCGGGCGGATGCCGCTGGACGTCGAGCAGTACCGCACCCCGGCCGGCCCGCGGTTCGCCGCGGTGTGGGTGGACAACAGCGAGAAGCTCGCCTGGCAGCTGCTGCGGGGCCTGACCACTGTCGAGTTCAGCACGGCGTTCGCCAAGTATCAGGCGGACTACCGGATGCTGGCCGTCGACTCGGTGGCTACCGCCGCGGGCCAGCGGTACGCCGGGATCTGGGTCGCCAACCCCAGCAAGCGGCAGTGGCGGGAACGTCGTGACATGACGCTCGGGCAGTGGACCAACTGGTGGCACCGGTACGCCGACGAGGGCTTCCGGTTGATCTCGTACGACCGGTACCAGACCGCCGCCGGCACCCGGTACGCCGGCATCTGGCGGCAGAACAGCGACCGCCCCACCTGGTCGCTGCGGAGCAAGGTCGAAACCCGGGTGCAGAAGCACGTCGACGACAACAAGGTGCCCGGCCTCGCCGTGGCGATCATCCAGCAGGGCGAGTACCGCTACCTGCGCGGCTTCGGCGACTCCGACGTGGCCAACGACGTGTGGCTCGACTCCGAGCACGTGCTGGGCCTGGCCTCGGTCAGCAAGGCGGTCAGCGGCGTGCTGGCCATGCGGATGGCCGAGCAGGGCACGATCGCGGTCACCGACCTCACGTCCAAGCACCTTACCGACATTCCCGAGCAGCACACCCACTCGTTGCAGCAGCTCGCCAGCAACCTCGGTTGCGTGCAGCACTACAACGAGGGCTCGGGCTTCGGCGGCAACACCCCGTACGCCACCTCGCTGGCCTCGGCCAAGGAGTTCTGGGCCGACCCGCTGGTCTGCACCGTCGGGGCTCCGCACTACAGCAGCCACGGCTACACGATTCTCTGCGCGGCCCTGGAGAAGGCCGGCGGGCAGAACACCGCCGACCTGATCCGGACCCGGCTGACCACGCCGTACGGGCTGGGCACGCTGCGGGCCAAGCGGCTCACCGACGCCGGGGTGCGCCGCTCGCTCATCTACGACGACGACGCCGGCAACACGCAGATCCCCTTCGTGGACGAGAGCGCGAAGACCTGCGGCGGCGGCATGGAATCGACCGTGCGTGACCTCGCCTGGTTCGGCCACCGGGTGGCCACCGGCAAGATCCTCTCGGCGGGTTCGCTGACGGCCATGTGGCAGCCCAACCCGAACAACTACTCGTACGGCTGGAGCATGAACACCGAGAGCGGGCACCGCGTCGTGGCCAAGGACGGCGCGAACACCGGAGCGCGTTCCTACCTGCGCATGTACCCGGACGACGACATCGTGGTCGCGGTGATGAGCAACCGCCGCGGGCACGACACGACGCAGCTGGGCCGGGACCTCGGCGCCATGATCCTCAACGGCTGACCGGGCGGGGTGCCGGGCCCGGTGACATGCCGGACCCGGCACCCCGACACATCCGGCTATCGGGACGAATGCCTTAAAGGACCCGTTAATCTCCAGGTCGTGGAAGATCGGGACCTGGTGGCAGCCATGATCGGACGGGATCCCCGCGGGCTGGAGCTGGCGTACCGCCGCTATGCCGGCCCGCTGTACGCCTACAGCGTCGCTCTGCTCGCCGACCCGCACGCGGCGGCCGACATCGTGCACGACACCTTCGTCCTGGCCAGCAGCCGCGTCCGGCAACTCCGGGATCCCGACCTGCTCCGGCCCTGGCTCTACGCCATCGCCCGCAACGAGTGCCGGCGGGCCGTCCGCGCCCGGCGCCGCACGGCCACTCTGGACCTGGCCGGCGACCCGGCCGCCGAGGAACCGGACCCGGAGACGGCCGTACGGACCGCGCAGGCCGGCGAACTGGTCCGCGCCGCCGTCGCCAGCCTCGGCAGCGGCGACCGTACGGTCATCGAACTGGCCCTGCGCCACCACCTCTCGGCCGTCGACGTCGGCGCGGCGCTCGGGATCGCCACCAACCACGCGCACGCCCGGCTGTCCCGGGCCCGCGCGCAGTTCGAACGGGCCCTCGACGCGCTGCTCATCGCGCGGGCCCGGGGCGCCGACTGCCCGGCGCTGCGCCAGGTGCTGGGTGAGTGGCCCGGCCGGCTGACGCCCCTGCTGCGCAAGCGGGTCAACCGGCACATCGACGTCTGCGACTCCTGCCGGCCGCGGGGCGGGCGACCGCTGACCGCCTCGGCCGTGGTGGCGGCGTACACGGCCGGAGTGCTGCCGGCGGAGCAGCGACGCTGCGCGGCCGCCACCGGACCGTCACTAAAGGACCACTTGTCAGCGGCCCCGCGGTAGCTGATCGTTGAAGTCCTGCTACACCTTGCTACGAGAAGGGCTTTCCATGTCCTCCCCGCGGACCGCGATAGCCGATCGGCAGAATACTCCGGAGAACTTGAACCTGGTCCGGGCCATGGCCGCGGCGCACGCCCGAGTGCAGCGACTCGAAGGCGGCCGGCTGCTGGCCTCGGTCCTGGTGGCGTTGACCTCGATCGTCGCCGCCCTGACGCCTTCGCTGGCCGGCACGGTGGCTGCCATCGGCGCCGGCTGGGCACTTCTGCAGGGCTGGGGCTACTCGGTGTGGATCCAGCGGGAACTGGCCCAGGCCGCTTCGACGCAGGAACTGCTCGACGTGACTCTCTTCGAGATCGAGTGGAATCCCGTCGTCGCGGGTGACCCGCCGTCCCCGGCGGAGGTGAGCAGCCTGGCGCAGCGGTTCCGGGGGCCCGACGACATGATCGTTGACTATTACGAGATCCACGGCGTGCAGGATCTGCCGCGGCCGTTCGACGTGCTGGCCTGCCAGCTGCAGAACCTGCACTGGGGTGCGCGGGTCCGCCGCCGCTTCGCCGGCACCGTGCTCGCCGTACTCATCGGCTGGCTGGTTGCCGGGATGCTGGTCGGCGTGGTTTTGCAGGTGCCGCTGGGCCGGCTCCTCCTGATCTGGTTCCTGCCGGCCCTCGGCGCCCTGCTCATGGCATCGGAGATCTATCGCCGGCAGCGGGACACCGCGGCCACCAGGGCCCGAGTGTTCGCACTGGTACGTCGCCGGATCGACGCCCATCTCGAACAACCCGGACCGGTCGGGGATCTCCTGGTCCTGACCCGCCAGGTGCAGGATGTCATTTTCGCCACCCGGCGGACGCAGGCGCGCGTGCCGGACTGGTTCTTCCTGCGATTCCGCCCGCGAGACCGCATCGACTTCCAGCGTGAGGTGGCCGAACTCGCCCGGTCGGTGGCGCGGGCGCGGGGTCGGGCGACTCCGTCGGGCTAACCGTCGCCATAGACGCAATGCGATGGTTAGAGTACGGAGAGGTACCCGTGCGCAGTCCATCGCAGGGTTCCGCCCGATTTGTGCGCCGAGGATGCGCCAATGCTGTCGGTATGCCCGGTTGCATCCATGAGGAGGTTCCGTGCACGAGCCAGACTCATCCGAGGAGCCGCCATCCGAGCTGGAAGCTGCGGAGTCGGTCGCGGCCGACGTCTCCAGCAGTCCCATGCTCGAGCTGCTCAATGAGCCGGAGTCCGACCTTGCCGAGTCGGTTCGGCAACTGCTGGCCCAGCGCACCTATCGGCAGGACGCCGTCGCAAGCTGGAGTAGCTTCCTGCGATGACAACGCCGGTGCGGCGGCATCGGTTGTCGTCGGCGCAGCTCACCGAGATCGTCTGGGGCCGGCCGGGGCCGGAGGTCATCCGGGCGCTCTATGCGGCCGACGTCAGCCGGCACCGGCTGCTGGCGGCCCATGCGCTGCGGCGGCACGCCGGGCCCGCCGAGAACGTGGTCACCGCGTTGGCTGTCCTGGATGAGGCCCAACGGCGCGATCCGGCCGGCACCGCGGACGTGCTGCGCACCGGCTGGCTCGGCACGTGGGCAGCCAACCTGCTCGATATGCCCGGGCGAGGGGCTGAAGCGGCGAACCGGCTGGGCGCCCTGGCGGCCGTCACCGCCCTGCGTGCCGGTCTGGAGGCCGACCTGATGGTCGGGGCGACCGCGGGGCAGCTCCACCTGCCAGGTCTCGGGACGCTGAGCACGGCCCTCCCGGACGGTTCCACGGTCGCTCTGCGGGTGCGCGATGGCCTCGCCGTCCAGCTGGCCGAGGGGCCACTCCAGCTGCCGGCACCGGCCATCCATGGCCGGTGGTCTCCGATCCGGACGCTGAACGTCGCCGGCTTCCAGCTCATGATCGACGACCAGGATCCGTACCGGGACTGCTTCAGCATGCCGTTGGGCGCGCCGCTGTCCGACGAGGAGTTCGGGCGATGGCGCAGGGTGATCGGCGAGGCGTGCGCATTGCTCGCTGGATTCGCGCCGGCCGTGGCGGAACAGATGCGGCTGGGAGTGCGGGTCGTGGTGCCGCTGGCGCCCACTCCGCACGGCGCCGAGGCCAGCGTGAGCTGCTCGGATGCTCTTGGCGTGATCGCCACGACCACCCCGGTGGACAGCATGACCTTCGCCGTCACGCTCGTTCACGAATGGTCGCATTCGGTCCTCAACGGCCTGCTCGGTTTCGTCGGCCTGCACCACCTGGAGCAGCCCGGGTTCTATTTCGCGCCGTGGCGGCCCGATCCCCGGCCCTTGAGCGGAATTCTGCACGGAACATTCGCGTTCCTGGCTGTCGCCGAGACCTGGCAGGCGCTGCGTGCGGCCGATTCCGGCGGCAAGCGGGCCGAATTCGAGTTCGCCTTGCGCCGGCGGCAACTGGCCGAGGTCATGGCCTATCTGCCGGCGGCGGCCGGGCTATCGCCGCAGGGCCGGCGCTTCGTCGCGATCCTGAAGCGCCGGTGCGCCGCACTGTTCGAGACGCCGGTGCGCCGGGAAGCGGACGACGACGCGGTGGCCGCGGTCGCGGCGCAGAAGGCGATCTGGATACGGCGCCACGGCGGAGATTCGCCGTGAGGACACGAGCCGGGGTCGCATCCGGGACCCCGGCCCGTCGTCCGTCGGATCAGGTCGGCGGAGGCTCGATGTCACAGTCCGTGCGGCGGCCCCGGACGGCGTCCAGCGTCGCCGGATGATCGGTGCCGAGCGAGCGGCCCATCGCCGTGAGGGTGCGGTCGAACAGTGGCTGTCCGCTGTCGTCGCCGATGGCGACCCGATCGAGGGCTGCGTTGATCGCGCAGGCGAGGGTGTCGGGATGATCGGCACCGCGCTCCTCGACCGACAGCAGATAGGTCGAGTGGGAGAGCCGCGCAGCCTCCTCCGGCAGCCCGGCCAGGAAGAGGTCTTCGGCCAGGTTGATCGCCGCCGCTAGCGTGTACGGGTGCCGCTCGCCGACCTGCGCGGTGAGCCCGGCCAGGGCGTTCTCGTCCAGGCGCCGGGCCTCCTCGTGGTCGCCCGCAGCCCGCAGGGTGAGCGCGAGGTTGACCGTCGCCGCCAGGGTCAGCGGGTGCTTCGCCGAGAACACCTCGCGGTAGGCGTCCGTGGCCTCGCGCAGCTTGGCGCGGGCGTCATTGATCTCCGTCGGCGAGCCGCAACAGCGCATCGCGTTCGCATAGCTGATCGTGGAGGCCAGGGTGTGCTCGTGCTTGGGCCCGAAACGGTGATGATGGTCGAGGTAGTTCTGCCGGGCGTTGTCCCGAGCCTCGGCGTAGAAGCCGCTCTTGCGGAGCGCCATTGTAAGCGTCCGGGTGGCCAGCAGTAGGTCGCGGTGGCGGGGACCGAGCAGGTCACGGTACTGCGGCAGGACCGCCGTACGCATGAGTTCGAGGGCCCGGCCGTACTGGCCCAGGCCGTAGTAGTCCCGGGCGAGATTGGCCACTGAGAACAGTGTGCGCGAGTCACCGTCACCGGCCTGTTTACGCCGTTGTTCCAGGATTCGTTCGTCGAGGGGCAGCGCCTCGGTGAACCGGCCGAGGTGGCGCAGGCTCACCGCGAGGTTGTTCTCCGCCCGCCAGGTCGCCTCGTCGTCGGCACCCAGGACTCGCATGTGCCGTGCGACGTTGTCCTCCTCCACCTGAAGGGCGTCGGCGAGCAGGCCCTCGAGGCGGAGGTCGACGCCGAGGTTGTTGGCGGTGTAGAGGGTGTGCTCGTGATCCTCGCCGAAGCGGGGGTCACGCCGCAGCCGTTCGAAGGTGTCGGTGTCCAGCCTCCGGGCCTTGCTGGTCTGGCCGAGCAACCGGTATGCGTTCGCCAGATGCCGCTGGGCGATCAGGGTCAGCTCGTGGTCCGGGCCCGGGCTGCCGGGCTCGTCGCTCTTCGTCCACCTGTCGACAACGATCTCGCCGAGGTGCCGGCTCGCCTCGTAGTCGCCGATGACGAAGTAGTAGCGGATCTGGTCGACCACCACCATGCGCGCGGCGTCATCGGTCGCCTCGACCAGCTGGGCGGCGTCGACGTGCGCGGCGACCTCGGCGTGCACGGG
>NZ_QHHV01000140.1:0-12882 GCF_003947245.1 Actinoplanes sp. ATCC 53533
CGTCACCAGACGTGGCAGCAGGCTGTACACGGCACCAGGCCGGCCACTCCGTGGGCGGACTTCGAGGCCAGGAACCTGGAGAACCCTGCCAAGTTCCCGCTCGACGACATGGCTGCCGCGTTCTACAGCCAGCCCCGGGTCAACGCGATGCGGATGCACAACGCCGCCTACACCGGCGTGCCGCTGGCCCTGGAGGAGCTGGAGATCTTCCAGGCGGGTCCCACCGCCTACCAGCACTACAGCGCCTGTACCGCGGTCGTCGGTGACGCCCTGCTCAGGCTCGACGGCACCCAGCTGGCCCCGGCCAGCGACCGCATGGCGGACAGGGTCACCTACCACGAGCAGGCCAGCCGATACATGGCCACGCTGGGCGACGCCCAGCGGCTTCTCGCGGTCACCCTCCAACACCAATAAGGCATACGGACCCGGTCGGAACCAGCACACACCCAGACTCCCGGCACCCGAGGGAAGCACGCGTGTGTTCTGGCCCGACCGGCTCCACCCACCAGCAAGGACACCGTGACGAAGGAGGAGCCCCGTGATCGTGAACCTGACCCCGCACCCGCTGCACATCTACCCGCCCGACACCCCGGACCGCATCGTCGTCGGCTCGATCGCCCCGCTGCGGGTGCTACCGCCGTCGGCGCAGCACCCGCCGGCACGGCTGGGACACCAGGTCATCGGCGAGCAGCTCATTGACGACGACATCCCGGTCGCGCTGGTCGCCTTCGGCCCCCGCGAGGGCCAGGTCAGCGACCTGCCGGAACCCCGCGCGGGCACCTGGTACGTGGTGTCGCTGGTCGTCGGTCTCGCCGCCGTGCACCGCGACGACCTGCTGGTGCTGCACGAGTACGTCCGCGACCTGGACGGGCACGTCATCGGCTCCCGCATGCTGGCCCGCCCGGCAGCCGCAGCCGCCCCGGCACTGACGGCGCCCGCGCAGGCGCCGACCGCCGAGGCCGCCGCGTCGAGGCCGGACAGGGCGAAGCCGTGGTGCAACTACGCGATCCACCGCACCACGAGCTCCCGCCGGGCCGCGGGCAGTAGGACGGGCAAGATTCCGCACGGTGTGAGCAAGCGGCGCTGGCTGCACCACAACGGTGAGTGGTGGTACCAGCGGCAGGTTCTCGCCGCCGCGCCGGCCTGATCGCCGAACCAGGCCCGCAAATCGAGCCGACACCCGTACGGCGACGTTCCCCGCCGGACCGGTTCCCGTGCCTGGCAGGCCCGAGCGCTGCAGCCTGCCCGACCGACATCACCTGAACCGGTCGCACAGGGCACCACCCCGACCCTCGGCATACGAGGCAGCGCCGTCGCCCGGGGCACAGGACTCCCCAACCTACCGAACGCCTCTGTCTTCTTGCTCCGCTCCGGAGCGACCCTCCGCACCGGCCTCTGGCCGCCTGCCCAGTGCCGCCCTTTCTGGCGGGAGGCAGACGAATACCGCCCGGCGCCCCGGGCTGGGGCGCCATATCAACGCCGCGGCCTGCGAAACGGCCGCTCTTTCCCTCTTCCGGCCGGGACACCGGCCGGCAACCCTTCCCGCCACTTCACCAAGGAGGTAAACGCATGTCCGCCGCTCGTCTGTTCTTCGGCCTCGCCGGAGCGCTGCGCCTGGCCGAACACGCCAGCGCCGCACCGGCCCACCTGCGTCGCCCCGGCAGGCCATTCCCCGGCACCCCGGCGCTGCGACTGGTCGTCGAGACCGTGCCCGGCCTGCGGCCGGTCGCCTACCTGCTCAGCTGCGGCGTGCCGTTCCTGGCCAGGCACGACGGCACCCCGGTGGCGCTCTACGCCGACCGGACCCCCGAGATGCCCGATGGCTTGCCCGGCCAACCGCACGAGGTCATCGACCTCAACCAGCTTTCCTCGGCCGGCACCATCACCGGCCGCCCGCTGCCGATCGCCAGTGGCTGGTACCTGCCGCTGCACCCACCCGGCCAGCAGTCGCAGCTCGACTTCCTGCGAGCCGCCGCCGACGCCGGCTACGGTCACGTGAGCATCGACGCTGGCGACCTCACCCTCGCGGTCGCCAAGCGCCGCCACCGGCCCCTGCAGCCATGCTGACCCCCGTCGGACAACCGCCGGTCGCCGCCGCGACGCCCGGCCGCGCCCTCGTCGGCGTGATCCACCCGCCGACGCAGGTGGTCCTGGCCCGCCCCGTCGCACAACCAGCCGATCCGGCACGACTCGTCACCGCGCTGCGGCAGATCTGGCAGGACACCTTCACCCGCGACACCTTCAAGTTGGCCGCGAAGCTGATCGCCACCGACTGGCGATACCTGCAGCCGGGCATCCGCACGGCCGACCGGTCAGCAGCGACCGACGGTGACGTCGTCGAAGGCGTGGGCGTCGCCGTCGGCGACAGCGTCGCTCAGCCGGAGAACTTCTGCCTGGCCGACGTCGGAGACCTCGGCACCGACTGGCTCTGCCTCATCGATCCGGTCGGGGACACCGTCACGGTGCACACCGGCGACGGCCAGTTCTACGCGATCTACCCGCTGGCCGGCTGAACCCGGCGTCGCACCTGTACCTGCGCAGCAGCCGGTCGCCTGCGGCGCCCCTGCTCACGACCGGCCGATGCCCGGCCATCCGCAATGCCACGCGTTTGCCAGGGCACGGCCACGCGGGCCGTGCCCTCGGCGTTGGTGCCTATCCGGAAGGAAGTCCCTTGCTGTGTCCCGTTTCTGGTTCCGCCTCACCGAGGTCCTGCCGATGGCCGAGCACGCCCTCGCCTGCTCGCAGCACCGCATCACCACCGCGCAGACCATCGCCGGCCAGCGGCTACGTCCGGCGCTGATCTGGACCCGCCCCTGGGGACAGGAGACCCTGAGCTCCAACGGCGTGCCGATCTGGTACGGCCGGTATCACGACGTCGTGCATGGCGCGCTGGCCCACACCTGGTGGCACCAGGCCACCAACCGACGCGGCACCGACGAGCAGCCGCCGCCGGAGCACCGGTTCCTGCCGTTGCAGCAGCGTCACCGCGACGACCGTTCGCCGCTGATCACCCTGCTGCGCGAAGGTGCCCGCCGCGGCCGGCACTGGCTGGTCGTCAACACCGACCCGGCGCTGGTCGACCGGTCCGACCGGTTCGAGGTACGCGCAGACCGCGACGACATCGTCCCGGCCGACGCGCGCTGGAGGCAGGCGGTCGTCACCGCCGACGCGGTCGCCCACCGCCGGTACCCGGCTCTGGTCGCCGACGGCTACAGCACCTGCGGCGATGACGTCCTGGCCCGCTTCGATCAAGCCACCGTCGAGACGATGATCGCCGACCTCGACGCGTTACACGCCGACACCAACCCGCAGACCGACACGATGCCCGGCGAGTACCCGGTGCTGCGTCTGCACCGCGGCACCGCCATCGTGCTGTGGCAGCAGGACGACGGCACCCGTACCCGGCTGGTCGAGATCGACCGGGTCAAGCCCGACCCGGACGGCTACTACAGCATCGGCGCCTACCACTGGCCGTGGACGTACACGGACGAGGCCGGGAGCCGCGCGCAACCCAGGCGGGCGCGGAACCGGGGCCCCAGACGCCGGCGAGGCGCCTCACCGCCGACCAACCCGGGTCCGCCGACGGTGCAGGGCTGACAACGCCGCGGGACCCCGGATCGAGATCGCTCAAACCGGCCACGGCGGCCAGCCCCGTGCTGCCCGTCATGGCCCCGACCTGCTTTGGAGATGCCCATATGTCACATCGACTGTGGTGGCGAGTCGCCGACGTCCTACCGCTGGCCGCCCACGCGGCGGCCACCGCGGGACACATCCCGTTCCCCGGGCGCCAGCCGTCCCCCCTCTGGACGCAGCGCCCCGCACTGCTGTGGACCGTCCGCCCGGACGGAGACTGGCTGTCGTCCAACGGCAGCCCGACCTGGCATGCCGCCGACGGCACCGACTACCGCGTCCGCGCCGAAACCTGGTCGCACCCCGCGACCGGGACCACCGGCAACCCGGCCCAGGCCAACCCCACCGACGGGTTCCTGCCGCTGCTCGACGAGCCCCTCGACGGCCGCCGCACGCTGCTGGACCTGCTGCGGTTCGCGAGCCGCCACGAGGTGACCTGGTTCGGTCTGGACCCCGACCCCGCCACGACGGACACCAACAGCCGCTACCTGATCGCCGACCGCCGCGGCGACCTGCTCCCACCCGATGTCACCTGGATTCCTGCCGCCGTCACCTCCCCGGTCGTCGACGGCCGTGTCTACCCGGCACAGATCGCCGACGGGTACACCGCAGTCGACGACGGAGTCTTGGCCCGATTCCCGGCCGACGTCCTGCAGGCGCTGATCGACGACCAGCACGAGGCGGCCCTCGACGACGACACCGGCGCGGTCGCCCACCTGCGACGAGACGTCGACCTGCTCGTCATCGAACACCTGGTGAACGACGACAGAAACACCGGGCTGCGCTGGGTCGACTGGTGCTACGACCACGACACCGAGTTGCGCTGGGTCGAGGACGACCGGTGCTACCCCGACGCGGACGGCTGCTACCTCGTCGGCGCCTACCAATGGCGCTGGACCCACACCTCCAGCTGATCCCCCAGACGTCGCGCGGGCGCCCGAAGGCTGGGTCTGACCCCCGCGGTATCTGCCCAAAGCCACACGCCCGCCGCACCGGAGGCGGGCACCCCTCGCACCGACTCATTCCAGGCCGGTCCCGGAAGCCGCCGGCTAACCACTACCAGAAACGGAGGACGAACCGATGCTCGCACCGGAGGCCGTCGCCGGCATCGCCGCGACGCTCAGCCAATACGCCAACGGCAGCCGCGAAGCGCTGCTCACCCCGCAGTTCGAAATCGTCTACGAGTACGCCCCGAAGAACGGGCCGAAAACCTTCGACTTCAACCTCATCCACGAGTCGGTGTGGCGCGGCTGGGACCACGACCGGCGGCTGCCCGAGAAGGTCGAACTGGTCGAGTTCCTCGACCTGCTGACGGCCACCGCCGCGACCTGGATACCACAACAGCACAAGCCGCGGTTCACCATCATCGGCTTCACCCTGACGTACGACGAGCCGGCCACGATCCCCAGCGACAACGACGCCGGCAACGGCGACGTCGACCCGGAGCCCACCCGGGTCGCGTTCGCCGCCGACGTCGACGGACGCCGTTACCACGCCATCAGCACCGGTAACCAGGCCGACCCGGCGCAGATCAGTGAGCCCGGCGAGTCGCTGCCCGACCACGCCGTCGCCCCTGCCCTCGGCTACCGCCGCATTGCGGCCATGTCCGCGCTGGCCCGCCTCATCGACATCGCCACCAGCACGCCTGGCCCGCAACCCGACCCTGCCGACAACGGCGGGCTCGACCCGGACGAACTGGCCGCCGGCGAACTCGTCACGGTGACCGGCGACGGCTGGGACGACGACCAGCGCGGGCAACTGTGGGTAGTCCTCGACACCTTCCTCGCCTACACGATCGCCGTACTCGGCGGCGACGGCTACCAGTGGCCGAACGTCCCACGCGGCGAGCTGACCCCCGTCACGCCGGACTCGATCCAGCGGGTCCAAAGGAGTGACGGTACGTACGGCTACGTCGGCGCCGACAGCACCCATCCCGGTCCCACTCGATGACGGGACCCGCCAGCCCAAACTTCCGCTCCTACACCACCGACAGCTGGGACCAGGCGCAAGCCGGAGCCCGGTGCACCCTGTTCGAATGGAGTTTCCCCGTGGCTACCGACCTGTACTTCAACCTCGCCGACACCCTGCGGCTGGCCGAACACGCCGTCGCCGCGCCTGAGCACAGCCCCTCGATCGGTGAACAGCTCGACGAGCAGCCCTGCCCTGGCGGGCTCGCCTGGGTCGCCGACTGGGGCACCTACCTGATGTCGACCGGTGTTCCCGGCCTGCGCGTCGACCCGGACGACCCGAACAGCGCCAACGTGGCCGTCTACGCCGAAGGATGGGGCCCGGACAGTAACCGCGCGGCCCTGGCGCGCACCGATGTGGGCGGCGACGACTTCGTCGAACACCTGCACCTGAGCACCACCGACGGGCCCGGCCAGGTACCGCTGATCGACCAGCTGCGCGAAGGCGCGCAACGCGGAGCCCGCTATCTGGTGCTGCGCATCGACGGCGGCACCGTCGGACTGCGGCTGTCGCGCACCGACACCCCGAACCCGCCCGCCGCGGCAGCACGCCCGTCAGGGCGCGACCCGCGCGACCAAGGCCCCGACGGCGGGCCAACCCGCCAGCACACCGCAGAAGCACAGGTGATCCTCGAACCCGAGCACGTCAACGCGATCACCGCCGGTCTGACCGTCAACGCCGACGAAGACTCCGATGTGTCCACCGCACCCGAGTTTCAGCTGATCTTCGAACAGGCACCGACGGACCGGCCGAAGTGGGTGGATCTGCTGCTCATCGACCAGCCGGTCTGGCGGTCGTGGGACCTCCAGCAACGGCTCGCCGAGCGCGTCAGCGTGGAGGAACTGCTCGACCTGCTGTCTGGCACCGTCGACGCGTGGATGCCCCTGCTGCAGCACCCGGAGCCCGACGCCACCCTGATCGGCTGCAGCCTGGTGTACGCCGATCGGACGCCGACCAGCACCGATGCCACCGTGACCCGGATGGTCATCGCCCGCGACATCGACGGGCGGACATACCACTCGGCGCGCCCCGCCAACACCAGTGGCGCGGTCATCGAGGTTGACCACGGCGACAGCCCGGCGTTGACCGGGCGCGCAGCCGCCACCGCGCAGGCCCTGCACCACCTTCTGGGCAACCGCATCGTCGGCGTGTTCCGGCTGCCCAGCACCGGCTACGTCGTACTGCACACCACGCAGCGCGACGGCAAGGAACCGGACGAATACCCCACGTTCATCGACTCCGCGAACACGATGGACGAACACCAGGCCATCGCCCACGTGCAGGCCGAAATCGCCGAACTGCGGCAGCACGCACCGTCCGATGTGGTGCACACGCTGCGGCTGGTCCATCGCACCGACGCCGGCGACCGGGACATCTGGGCCGGCGAACCGGTCCGCGGCAGCGGACCGCCACGCGGCTGACCCCAGCCTCGCGTCCCGGATTCCCTCCGGCCGCGGCACCACCGTCCGCCACCTGGCGCGTCGTCGGCGACGCGCTCCCGTACGTCGCCGCTTCACCCGGCAGATCCCGCACGGGGTAGCCGGGTAGGGCGCCACCGCTGCGATCGTGCGCCCGGGTCGGTGACCTGCGGCGCCGTTCCTTTCGCTACACCGCACGACCTGGCCGTTGCCCGGCCGCCTGCGCGATTCCGCGCACACCACACTCCCGGGCACGGCCGTACGGCCGTGCCCGGGTTTCCCATCCACTCGAATGACGAGGGAGGAACCCGCGATGGGCTCCACGAACCGGCACAACACCACGACGACGGCCGTACCGGGTACCGCGGCGAGCGGACCCGCCCCGACCGCCGCGCCGGCCATGCCGCGCCCGGACAGCACCGCTTTCGCCGAGGCGTACCGGACCTATCTGCCCGCGCTGACCGCGCAGGTCACCGCCCGCCTCGCCGACGGCGACCTCGACGTGGTGGCCGACCTGGTCCACGACGCGTTCGCCGCCGCCCTGGCCGACCCGGCGCTGATCGGCGCCGACGTACTGGCGTCGCTGCGCCGCCTGTGCGACCGGGCCTGCACCCGGTACCTGTGGTCGCAACGGCGCTACCTGGCCGCCGCCCACAGCATCTACGCCGACCAGCACCACGAGCAGCACACCGACCGGCACCCGGCCCCGGCATCCGGTCGGCCCGACCCGGTCGCAGCACTCGATGCGCTGACCGACGACCAGCGGCAGGTCGCGCACCTGAGGTTCCTCGACGGACTCACCCGGCGAGCGACCGCGCAGCTACTCGGACGCAGCGTGCGCAGCGTCATCTACCTGGAACGGCATGCCTGCCGACGGCTGCGTGCACACCTCGCCAGCACCGCGACCACGCCGGGCACCACATCGACGCCGGCCACCACCCTCACCGGCCGGGACTGACCCCCTCCAACGCCGTCGCGCTGCCGGAGGCGTCATTCCCGCCCTCGGAGGGATCCCGCGCCTGCGGCAGCGCCCGGTCGCCGATTCGACGAAACGGAGCCCGATCGTGGCCTTGCACACCCGCACCGAACTGTTCGACGACTTCGACGCCACCACCGAAGGGGTCACCTCCCACGAATTCGCCCTGGACGGCGTCGCCTTCGAGATCGACCTGTCCGCGACCAACCTGGACCGGCTACGCGACGCGCTACGCCCCTTCATGACGGCCGGACGCCGGCTGCCCGCGTCCCGGAACCGCCGCACCGCCGCACCGGCCGCGACCGGCGACCGGTCGGCCGCCAAGGCGATCCGCCGCTGGTGGCTGGGCCAGAGCGACCGCGACGACCTGCCCGCCTTCGCCCGCAACGGCCGGATCCCGGCTGCGGTCGAGCAGGCGTACCGCGCCGCCCAGCAGCCGCACCATCCCGACCGATGAAACCCGCCCCACACGGAGGACACAACATGACCACCTTCTCCGCCGACCGGAGCAACCACCTGCCGATCACCGTCCCGGTCCGGCCGCCCACCCGCGAGTCGATCGCCGGGCGATGGGTACGCGAGATCGCCGCCGCGGTCGCCGCCGCTCTCGACACCACGTTCACCGACGCCGGCTACCTGATCACCTCGCACCACGATCTGCCCGCGCCGTGCCGCATGCAGGTCCGGTTCTGGGTCGCGAGGCGCCGCGTCGACATCGACGTGCGCTGGCCCGACCCGTGGCGGGCGCCGCAGTTCGGGCTGCGCGTCGGCGACCGCGACATCACCGTCGTCGACGACCCCCAAGAGCGTCCGGCGGTCACCCTCGCCCACGCCGCGTGGCTGGCCATCCGCGACGACCTCGACCAGACGGCAGGCCGCGCGATCACCGCAGGCGACGGGGTGCGGTGATGGCGCACCTGCTGCTGGCGGTCCTGGTCGCGCACGCCGCCACCGTCGACAGCATCGCCGAGTATCTGGCCGCGCCGCTGTTGCCGCTGCTGGCCGGTCACACCATCGACGGCTACCGCCTCGGCGGCGGCTGCACCGGCGCCTGGGATCCCGGCTACGACGTTACCCTCGACCCGCGGAACTGGCGGCCCTGCACCACCTGCGACGGCACCACCCGGGTCGGCGGCGGCCGGTGCATGGACTGCCTCCCGGCCGCGACGGCCGGTCTGGCGGCGGGCAAGGTCCTGGAGTGGAACGCCGCGCAGTGGGCGCCGTACCCCGGCGACATCGTGCCGCTGCCCCGGCTACTCGACCCCGCCTGGCGCTACCCGAAGGAGTACACCCCCGACGCCTGGGTCGACCAAGCCGGCACCGTCTGGCTCGACACGACCGACACGAAACTCTCCGGCACCGACACGGGCGTGACACCACCACGGCTGTGGCAGGTCTTCGACGACCTGCGCACCGGCCGCCGCACCCCGGAGCCCGCCGGTTCCCGGGCCCGGTTCGACCCGGCCCGGTGGGCGGTGGCGGTCGTCGATGCGCACCACTGACAGCGACCTCTACGCGCTACGTCGCGGCGCGAGCGCGGTGTTCAGCGGGGACTGGCTGGCCTATCTGCCCGAGCGGCGCAACAGCGGCGACGTCCGGTACTACGAGGGCTACCACGGGGTGCTGCACGGACGGTGGAACGGCGGCGCCGAGTTCACCGTCGATGCGACCACCGCCCACGCCATCGTGACCATGCTCGGCGAGACGGCCGAGTTCGTCAGCGGCAGCTGGCTCACCGTGACCTTCGACGGCGACGTGCTGATCGTCCGGAACCCGTGGTCGCTGGGCGGCGGCGTCACCAGCCTGCCGCCCAGGGCCGGCCAGTACCGGATCGGCTGGGGCCTGCCCTGGTTCCCCGTCGATCCGGCCCGCTGCGACCGCGTCGCCGGCCACCGCGCCACCTGACCCGCCGCCGACAAGGCCAGCCGCCAAGCCCGGCGCCTCGCCCGCGACGACCTCTCCGAACCCCTCTTCCTGGCGCGGACCGGACGGCAAAGCCATGCCCTGCCAGCGGTCCGCGCCAGCCACCTTGACCAGCAAGGAAAGGTGACCCATGCCCGACAGCAGCCATGCCGCACCCACGGACCCTCAGCCCTCCAGGGGCACGGCGGGTCTTCTGACACTCATCGAGGCCTACGCCAACGCCCGCGCCGCCGCCGACATCTGTCACGACCTCGCCCGAACGCTCTCGGACCCGGACCGTGACCCGGTCGAGGCCGAGGCCGCCCAGTTGGAGACGGACGCGACCGCCCGCCACGCCGAGATCATGTCCGCCCTCGACGACCTGACCGGCACCACCCTGCAGGCGGTACCCGACCCGCACCTGCCGGTCTGCACCTGGCGCGCCGACGTCGTGGAGATCCGCGCCGTCATACCCGACGGCAGCCGCGACGTGCGGGTTCGCTACACCCCGGCGCAGTCCATCGCCGCCGGCGCCGCGCTGATCGCCTGCGGCGTGGCCGCCGACATCCGCACCGGCGGCACCCTCGGCCCGATCCTGCCGCCGTTCCCCACCGGCCAGGACCGCACCGCCCCCGCGGACGGGTCCCTCACCCACGACTGTGAAGCCGCCGGGACGCTGAAGTTCGCCGGTATCTACGGCGCGCCGGGTGTCGGGCAGGCATGGGACTGCACTGCATGCGGACGGAACTGGGCCCGTCTGGGCGGCCAGTTCTACCCGGCCGAACAGGGCGTCCACATCCTGACGCCGGCGGACTGCATCTGACGCGCCGGCCGCTCTCCGCTGCTGCTGGGCCGGGCGGCAAGGTGCTGCGGCTCGGACTGCCGTGGCCCTTCTTGCCCGACGGGCAGCTCGCACCGTCGCGCGGCACGGGCAGTCGTCGCATCCGCACCAACATCAACACCAACCATTCCTAGCCGGCAGACGCTGCCGCCCAGCCGTCGGCAAGCCCTTCGCGGACTGCCGCCGCAGAAATCCCCGACGGTCTATCCCCTCTCTCTACGGCCGATGCCCGGCCCCGGCGCGCACCGCGCGCCGCCTCCCCATTTGTTCCCGGGCGCGGCCATGCGGCCGTGCCCGGAACTCCCTCATACCTGTCTTGGTGAAGGAGACCGACCATGGCACCTGCCCACCCGCGCGCCGACCAGCCAGCGGACAGAAACCTTGCCCCCGCAGCGGCCAGCCGCATCTGGTTCCACCTCGATGACGTCATCCCGCTCGCGGCGCACGCCGCCAGTACCCCGAGCCACGGGCTCACCAGCGCCCAACTGCTGGCCCGGGCCCCTTTGATGCCCGCCCTGGCCTGGGAAGCGACCCTCGACGGGGACCGCCTGATCTCCAACGGGCAGCCCGGCTGGTTCGACGCCGATGGCAACCCGCACGCCGCGCGCGGACGTACCTGGGTGGGCCCGCGGTACGGAACCATCGCTCCCGCACTCGACGAGGTCGGCTTCTTGCCGGTGCGCGGCATGCCCGGCAGCACCTTCCACCTCGTCGACTGGCTGCAACAGGCCGCCGCGGGCGGGGCGCACTGGCTCAACCTGGACATCACCCACCGACGTCCGGTGATCGGTCCGAGCGGACTCGCGGTGAGCGATCAGCGCGGCGATCTCTACCCGCCGGGGGCGACCTGGGCCGAGGCGAGCGTGGCGTGCGTACCGGCGACCGGCGGCGGCTTGTACCCGGCGCTGGTCGCCGACGGCTACGCCAGCAACCGCGGCGGCGTTCTCGCCCGCTTCGACCGGGACACCGCCGCCCGGATGGTGGACGACCTGCAACGCGCGCGAGCCCACCAGCCCGGCTTCCACGCCGTACTGCGGTGGGCGGGCGACCGCATCGAGGTCTACACCGAGAACACCGACGGCCTCACCGGTCTGCGCCGTTACGACGTGGTCGGCCCGGACCCCGACGGCCGGTATCCGATCGGCGCGTACCTGTGGCCCTGGCTGTGCATGGACAACCTGTTGTGACTGCCAGCGATAGGTGGCGGGAAGCGCCTCATGCCCAGGGAGGCAGGCTCCGGTTGCCAGCGAGGTTTGGCGGGGCTTACCAGACGTGTTTGGCGGGGCCGCCGGAAATCCAGCCTGTGATGGCGGGTGAGGGCGTGGTGACGGGCGACCCTGCTTCGCCTGGCGATGGCCAGGAGTGGGCACGCGGGGCGGGCGCAGTTGGCGCAGAGTTGCACACGGTTACCACAATTGCCTCATGGCCGAGGAAGACGAGGTGGATGCCTTCGCTGAAGTACGTCTCCAGCAAGCCCGGCTGCACGCGTACGACGAGGCTTTGCGGTACACCGGTGAGCGACGGGATCGCGAAGACTTGTTCAGGATGCGTGGCCTTGCCGCGGTAGATCTCCTCCGGGCTGCGGCTCGTGCGTCGGACATTGCATCGTCCGACGTCGACGAAGAGCTGAGTCGGCTTGAGCATTCCTACCGCCATGACCCGGTTTCCGCATGGGTCGACCCCGACACGGTGCTCGGTGCCGCTGTCACAGTTGGGGCCGTCGTCCTCGCGGTGACCGGTGCCGCCCCGATCGCGGCGGCGATTGTCGGTGATTCGCTGGTCAAGGAGACGGTGAAGGCGTTCGTCGGCACGATGATCGCTTCCGCTCTGACGGAGATGGTCGCCCATCTCCGTCAGCGTCGGATCTCCCAGTCGGCTGCGGGGCAGAGGCCGGCCGCGCCGGAGGCCAGGGTTGGCCAGCGGCGGCTCAGTCTTCAATCTCACGGATCCGTTTCGCCGAAACGGGAGTCGGAGCAATCTCCGGCAGGATCTTCTACTGCCGGTTCGCCGCCGTCGCTGCTGACTAAACGCGCAGACGAGGTGACGAGGAATTCCGCGCCAGTCGAGAGCTTTGCGCCTGGTGATCGCGGAACTCGATCGAAGACACCAGCGGCTTCAGTCGAGGGTGCGCCACGTACTCCCGTGCC